>JAZLEX010000283.1:0-2043 GCA_045615485.1 Prevotella sp. | reverse complement strand
TGTATGGCATTAGCGCCACTCCACTTTTTGTCCTGCCGAGATAAGGAATAACTGTCCATTTTGCATCAGGAAGGTCTGTCTTATTCGTATAATCCTCTGCTTCGATAGCAAGGTAATCACTTTTTTCAGGTATTACTGGAACTGTCGGTTGTGGTTTCAGCACTTTTGGTTTTTCCTGCTTTTGTGGCTCTTGCCATATCTTATATCCAATATGGTTTTGAATCATCATACCATTCCATTTGCCGTTTGCCATGACTTTGTTATAGTCATCCATAAGTTCTTGGTCGCGCTGAAAGTCCTTGTCAACCTGCACAGAATCACCTATTGCAGCAGAATAATACATATCGTAAAGGTTTGCCATTGCCTGTATCGGATAGAGCAACAACTGCTTATACGTGTCGCGATATTTTGGTGACAGAGAGTTGTATTGAGTCAATGCTTCTTCGGCTAATTTGTTGTAATCGTCTCGAACTTGTTTCCATTCGCCTGTTTCTACGTTATAGGTATGCGCATTAAGCATTTCTGGTGTGATGCGCCCATTGTAGAATGTGTAGAGATTAAATAGTCGTGCTGCTTCCTCTGCCTGATCTTCGCCTAATTGCATAGCGCACCATTCGCGTGCTTTTTCTATCAGGTTATGGGCATTGTACCGTTTTGGATTCCAAGCCATATCTAAGAACATGCTGATAGGATATTCCATAGGCTTTAAGTCTCCAACGTTTAGTACCCAGATTTTATCTACACCGTAATCGTAGGTAAGTTGCAACTGCTCCCACATATTTGCAAAAGGCGTAACGTTGAGCCATTTTGTATTTCTTGGTGCACCAACATAATCCACGTGATAATAAATGCCCCATCCACCTTTTCTATTTCTTTCCTCTGCGGTTGGAAGACTGCGAACATCACCCCAGTTGTCATCAGACAAGAGTATTGTCACATCATCAGGCACACGCAATCCTTTGTCATAATACTTTTGTACTTCTTTATATAGAGCCCAAACCTGCGGACGTTCTTCCGCTGGCTTGCCTGTAACTTCACTGATAATCTGTCGTTGGTTGCTGACGACATCTTTAAGAATGCCCATCACTTTTTCATCCTGATTCTCCATCTCGTCATCATGACCTTCCTTGCCACCCATAGAGGTGTCACCATCTCCACGCATTCCGATGGTTATCAAGTCTTCAGTATTCTTTGCCCGTTCTATTCCTTCACGAAAAAAACGGTCCAGATTTTCTTTGTTTGTAACATAGTCCCATGCTCCCCATTTTTGTCTGTTTCGGGCATATTCCTGATGGTTTCTTGCCATTGGTTCATGGTGAGATGTGCCCATGATTATTCCCATTTCATCAGCAACTTTTGAGTTTTGCTCATCGTCAGCATAGAATGCCCATCCCCACATGGCTGGCCATAAGAAATTTCCTTTTAAACGAAGTATGAGTTCAAATACTTTTTCATAGAAACGATGATCGCCATAGTCTGTTCCAAAAGTGTTTTTCACCCATGTGGTAAGGCATGGAGCCTCATCGTTCAGAAACAGCCCTCTGTATCGTACGGCTGGCTCACCTTCAGTGTAAGCACCTTTTTCAATTGAAAAATCCGATTTATGCAGAACGGGCACATCTGCCCAATAATACCAAGGTGAAACTCCCATTCGTTTCGACAACTCATAAATGCCATAAATCGTACCGCGTTTGTCGCTTCCTGCAATAACAAGGTTTTTGTCAGCATAAAGATAATATTGTTCTGTCTTACCTTGCAAGTCGGTTTGCAAATTTTTCGGCAAATACTTTTTTATCAGTTTATCGTTGACTGTTCCAACGATGATTTTTCTTTTATTAGCCGATGGATAATTGCCGCACACACGTTTCAAATCATCTTTCAGATTATTTACTGCAATTGATATTCCCTTATCCGCATCTTTGCTGCAGACTACTTCCGCAGGCACATTATTGCAAATAATCTGCACCTGTTCAGTTTCTTTTGCCGAAACACAAAAATATTGGCAAACCAATAATAAAAAAATTAATAACCGTTTCATAATAT
>JAZLEX010000282.1:0-2200 GCA_045615485.1 Prevotella sp. | reverse complement strand
GTTTCTCCATTCAATGAGGAAATACGCAATGCCATCAATTCGCTCAAGTCCTTGAATCTTGTTTCAAGCACTCTGCAAGGCGAATACGACGTGATGCTTCACAATATGGTTCTCGCATACAATGACTATACTAAAGAAGTAATCAATGGAATGAACGTGAAATTCATGTTTGCAAATCCAACAGGAATTGGCAGCATAAGTTCATCTGACAGCATAAATGGAAACATTTACAATCTCAATGGCCAAAAAATGAATTCTATTCATAAGGGCGTAAATATCGTTAATGGTAAGAAATTTATTGTTAAGTAATTATGAACCGACTACTGATTATCGTTGCATTTCTGTTCTCGTTGTCTGCATACGCCCAGAACGAGTCCGGATATGCTCTGTATTCTCCAAAAGGCACGGCAAGCTTAGACAGCAAGTCTATGCTGCTGGTCCTTATGGACAATGAAAAATCGATTTGCAATCTGCAATTCGACATCACTCTGCCACACGGAATAGATGTCAGCACTGGAATGAATGAGGACGAAGAGGAAACATACCTTATTGAAAAAGGAGGACGGGCAAAATCGTCGCACACCATTTCATGTCTGAAGCAAGGTGAAGGACGTTTCCGCATTCTTATCTCATCAACAACCAATGCAACATTCAAGGATGACAAGACGCTGCCAATCCTGAACATCAGCCTCGACATCACAAACGATGCTGCTGTCGGAGAAAACAACATCCAATTCACCAATATCGTTTTCTCCAACTACGATTCGGGAAGCAACAAGACGACAAAAATCAATGTCCCTGATGCAGTTGCCATAATCGACATTCTGAACACCTTCTCAGTTAAGGCTGCGCCGAATAATGCAGAAAAAGGTTCTGTAAGCATCAGCGGAGAGACTTTCGACGCTAAAGAATGCACAGCTATGAGTGGGGATGTGCT
Source organism: Prevotella sp. (assembly GCA_045615485.1). Lineage (GTDB taxonomy): Bacteria > Bacteroidota > Bacteroidia > Bacteroidales > Bacteroidaceae > Prevotella. The sequence continues at coordinate 1,263 of JAZLEX010000282.1, read as the reverse complement.
GACATTTACGGCTACGCCAAATAATAGTTGTATTTTCCTGAAGTGGACTGAAGACGGAAACGATGTTTCTACCGATAATCCATACACATGGAAAGTGGATAAAAACATGAATCTGACGGCTGTATTTGCAAAATACTCAGTGTCTGCCTATTCTGACATGCTGCCTATAAGCAAAGACTCCCAGTTCATTTTGCCTCTGCTCATGGACAATGAAGCAAGTGTTAGCAACTTGCAATTCGATATTGAATTGCCAGAAGGTTTTGATATTCACTATGGAATGAATGAAGATGAGGAAGAAGCATATTTCATTCAAAAAGGTGAACGTGCAAAATCGGCTCATACGATTTCATGCAACAAACAAGGAACGGGGAAATATCGCGTAGTTGTATCATCATCGACCAATGCGACATTTAAAGATACCGACCAAACTCTGCCTATTTTGAACATTACGGTTGACGTGCCTCAGGACACACGACCTGGACAGTACTCTGTGAAACTTTCAAATGTCGTGCTTGCTCATTATGATACCGAAACCCACCGTACTGAGAAATATAATGTTCCTGATGCCGTTTCAAGCATTCAACTCTGCAAAATGCATTCCATAAAAGCCACATCAAACAATGCAGAATTAGGTTCTGTGGAAATAAAAGGCGAAACGTATGATGCTGAAAATTCTTCAGCTCATGAAGGTAGCGTGCTGACACTTACAGCCACTCCAGCTGAGAATTGCACATTACTTCAATGGGTAGAAAACGGCGAAGAACTCTCTACAGACAGTTCATACACGCTAACCCTGACAAGCGACAGAGACATTCAAGCCATTTTCGCAAAATATGGAGATTCTAATGCTGATGGATTCATCAACGTGAACGACATTACCAATATTGCCACCTATATTTTGAAAGGCAAAGCAGATGTGTTCTATGTAAAGTCAGCCGACATCAACAGGGATGGATTTATCAACGTAAACGACATCACAGGTATTGCAAAATACATTTTGACAGGCAAATATTAACATGCGAAAAATAATCATCACAGTAGCACCTGTGTGCCATGTTGGGCATGAGATTCCAGAGGGCTGCAAAAACCCTCTTACTCCAGAAGAGATAACTGAAGATGTACTGAACTGCTACAAAGCCGGAGCATGTGAAGTACATCTTCATACTCGTGATTTGAAAGGTGAACAGACTTTCGACCTTGATGTATTTAGAGACACAATTCATCGCATTCACGAGAAATCGGACATGATTATCCAAGGCTCAA
>JAZLEX010000281.1:0-3465 GCA_045615485.1 Prevotella sp. | reverse complement strand
ATATAGTAAATCAGTTCTTGTTCAAGCCGATTTTTGTCATATTCCACTTCAGGAATCTGCTTCAAGCCGTCTATGATGCGGGCTTTAATCTTTTCAACTCGGCTTTTTTCAAATGGTTCGATTGAATAGAGAAGATTCTCAATATTATGGATTTTCTCCATAAACTTCCTTTGCAGGGCTTCACCTTCCTGCTTGCGGAATTCCACAAGTTTTTCCAAAGCCTGATTAATGGCAAATGTAACATTCTGCCATTCTTCGTCGGATAGTTCCTGTATCTCGTTGTTGGTAGTTACGTCGGGCATTCTCATCAGGGTGGAGAACCAGTCGGCGGGTTGTGGTATGCCATATTGTTCGGAGATTCCTTTCAGTTGCAGATAGTAGTTATTGACCAATGCTGCATTTATTGGTGTAGCATTGATTCCTGCCTCGTCAGCCACCCAAAGGCAAAATTCCACCTTCCCGCGTTCTACGACATCGGCAATCATCTTGCGGATTTCTATTTCCTTTTCACGATAAGCAGGTGAGATTCGTGCCGTTATGTCTAATGCCTTACTATTGAGAGATCTTATCTCAACATTTATTTTTTTACCATTGTATGCTACGATTGCTTTACCGTAGCCTGTCATTGATTGTATCATTATTTTATTTACGGATTTACAATTTGCAATTGAATTAATAATTAACAATTAATAATTAATAATGGTTCAGTGTCAGAGTCAGAGTCAGTGTCAGTGTCAGAGTCAGCAGTCAGAGTCAATTCCACTGGGCAATGGTCAGAGCCGAATATCTCGGAATGAATCTTTGCACCTTGCAGTCTGTTTTTGAGTTGCTGACTTGCGAGGAAATAATCTATACGCCAACCTACATTTTTCTCTCTTGCATGGAATCGGTACGACCACCATGAATAAGCATCTTTCAAATCGGGATAGAAATAGCGAAAAGTGTCAATATAACCATTGCTGAGCAATGCTGTCATTTTCTGCCGTTCTTCATCGGTGAACCCTGGGTTGTTATGGTTTGTTTTAGGATTTTTGAGGTCAATCTCTTCATGTGCCACATTCAAATCGCCACAAACGATTACTGGTTTGTTTTTCTCCAATTCCTTCAGGTAGAGCAGGAAATCATCTTCCCATTGCATACGGTACGACAACCGACGCAGTTCATCTTGTGAATTTGGAGTGTAGCAGGTAACAAGATAAAAATCCTTCATCTCAAGAGTGATGATTCGTCCTTCGTTGTCAGTAGCAACAACACCTGTTGCCTGAGGCAGTTTTGGTGAGATTGCCACGCTGACAGGAGTATGACGCGTATAGATTGCCGTTCCTGAATAGCCTTTTTTTTCAGCATAGTTCCAAAAACTCTGATAACCAAGGAAAGCCAAATCAAGTTGTCCTGCTTGCATTTTTGTTTCCTGCAGACAGAAAAAATCGGCATCTAAGGATTCGAAAATATCAGAAAAACCTTTTCCTGCTACAGCACGCAAGCCATTAACATTCCACGAAATAAATTTCATATCTCAATACTTTCCGCAAAAGTAAGAAAAAAGGTTGGAGGTTGGAGGTTAGAGGTTAGGGATTTTATGATTTTTTAATAAAAAAGGTTAAAAACCCTCAACCCTCAACCCTCAACCCTCAACCTTTTTCTTATCTTTGCAACACGACTGACAATTTTAATTAGCAACGCTAACGTTTTTAATTGGTATGAAATTAAACATTATTGTCCTTGCAAAGCAAGTTCCTGACACAAGAAATGTGGGGAAGGATGCGATGACTCCAGAAGGTACGGTCAATCGTAGTGCATTGCCAGCGATTTTTAATCCAGAAGATTTGAATGCCTTGGAACAGGCTTTACGCATAAAGGAACTCTATCATGAATCTGTTGTCAAGGTTTTGACAATGGGTCCTCCACGTGCAGCAGAGATAATTCAGGAAGGTCTGTTCCGCGGCACCGATGGTGGATGGTTGCTTACTGACAGACTTTTTGCAGGAGCCGACACATTGGCTACATCGTATGCTCTGGCAACAGCAATTAAAAAAGCAGGGAAAGTGGATATTATCATAAGTGGCAGACAGGCTATCGACGGCGATACGGCACAGGTGGGACCGCAGGTTGCTGAAAAACTGAATCTTCCACAGGTGACATACGCAGAATCAATAGAAGTGAACCAAGATTACACCTTGACTGTGCGTCGTCATATTGACAATGGTGTGGAAACGGTTGAAGTGCCTATGCCTTGTCTGATAACCGTAAATGGTAGTGCTGCTCCATGTCGTCCACGCAATGCAAAACGAGTGATGACTTATAAACATTATGAACTGCCAGAATCTTGCTGTTGGAGCGTAGCAGATATTGATGGCGACCCTGCACAATGCGGATTAAGCGGTTCACCGACAAAGGTCAAGGCTGTGCAAAATATTGTGTTCCAGGCAAAAGAAGTAAAAACTCTTTCGGCAAGCGATGAAGATTTAAAATCTTTGATTTCCGAACTTAAAGAAAATAAGATTATTTGATTATGAATTCCATATACGTTTATTGCGAAACAGAAGGCACGCAGGTTGCCGAAGTGTCTCAGGAACTGCTGACTAAAGGCAGACAACTTGCCGACGAACTTGGAGTGCTTTTAGAGGCTGTCGTAGCAGGCGGCAACATAAAAGGTTGTGTGGAAGACCAGATAATGCCATTTGGTGTTGACAGACTGCATGTGTTTGATGATTCACAACTCTCACCTTATACCACCAATCCACATGCTGCAATACTTATAAACCTGTTCAAAGAGGAAAAACCACAGATTTGCCTGATGGGAGCAACGGTGATTGGGCGTGATTTGGGACCACGGGTGTCATCAGCACTTACCAGCGGACTGACAGCCGATTGTACGGCTTTGGAAATTGGCGAATACGATGACCGAAAAAGTGGCAAGCATTACGACAAATTGCTCTATCAGATACGTCCTGCATTCGGAGGCAATATCATTGCAACAATAGTGAATCCAGACCACAGGCCACAAATGGCTACTGTGCGCCCTGGGGTTATGAGAAAAGAATGCATAGGCAAGAAGGCTGATGCTGAAATAATTTATGAAGATGTATCAAAGTTTGTCTCCCCTGCCGACTATATAGTAAAGGTGCTTGACCGACACGTTGAACAATCTAAAAATAATCTGTCAGGAGCATCTATAATTGTTGCTGGCGGGTTTGGTGTAGGGAGCAAAGAGAATTTCCAGTTGCTCTACGATTTTGCCAAAGCCATTCATGCCGAGGTAGGAGCATCGCGTGCCGCTGTCGATGCAGGTTTCTGCGAACATGATATGCAGATAGGGCAGACTGGTGTCACCGTTCATCCTAAAGTGTATATCGCTTGCGGCATAAGTGGACAGATTCAGCATATTGCAGGTATGCAGGATTCAAAGATAATCATATCTATAAATACCGACCCTAATGCTCCAATCAACACTATTGCCGACTA
>JAZLEX010000280.1:0-5046 GCA_045615485.1 Prevotella sp. | reverse complement strand
CAGATTTCTTTGGTTAAAGCAAGCGCATAGTTTACTATGTAATTGATTTAAGCAGAGGAAGATGCCAAAAAGAAACTGAAAGCATCCAACACGAAGGCTACCATAAGAGTTCATATCATTTTATAATTTATAGAACACACCTTAAGTGTAGCCATAGTTGTGATGCTTTAGTTTATTCTTTTCACTATCGCGATTTCATCCTCGGTCAAGCCATAGAGGTCATAGACGAGGTGGTCGATTTTGGCGGTGACGGGTCAATGAAAGCTGTCCCCACTGACTCTCGTACAACCGATTTATTAAAAAATCATAATTTTCAATTGTAAATTATCAATTATCAATTAAAAAACAAAGTTTTTTCTTATTTTTGCAGCGACTTAGTAAGCCCATTGTTGGGTGAGGTGGGTCAAAATCTTATTGGTTTCGGCAGATGCTCGCATGAGCAGAAGCCGATGAAAAGACGTAAAGTCGTTATCTTCTTCAGTCAAATCTGGAAAATTTGAAACATGTCAGAAGATGATGCACTGAGCGTCACGCGAAGATTATATTCCAACCAAATATAATCCGATGCGTGGGCTAACTGAGTGCTAATCCTGACATGTGGTATTCCAGAACCTGACTGAGGGATTGGCAAGTATATTGTGTCACCCACGCTCTTTTCATATACAGACATAATTAAAACAAATGTAATTCCAGACACAGGGTGGCAGTCTGGAGGATGATGTATTGTGTCAATTTTTTATTAACCCTAATTATATTTTTTTTAATTCAATGATTATGAAAAAAGTATTTTATTTGTTGATTTGTCTGCTGTTTACGCTCAATTCCAATTCACAGGAGTGGCAGACATGGACGGGAAAAGGCTTACTTGTAAACAATTGGGAAGACCCTGCTCCTGCCGACGATGCCAATGACAATCATTGGTATAGTGAGAACTTTGACGACTCTAATTGGTCAGCCGTCCAAATCCCTATCGAATCATTCCAAGAGTATGGTGCGTATTATGTTCGTACATCTTTTACATTGCCTGATGACTATGAAGAATACGAATGGAAATTAACATTGAGAACAGATGATGGTTATAAATTGTATCTTAATGGTAAGCTTATCAGTGAAGAGAGCGGATGTCAAGACAATAAAATAATACTAGACAAGTCGCTCCTAAAAAAACAAGGCAATGTTATTGCAGCAGTGGTCTATGATAGCGGTGGTGGCGGTCAATATTTTTATTTAAATTACGGTGGTATAACTTCTTCTGATTTTAATGGATTCAAATACGAACTGGAAGATGGAGTAGTTTCAGTTAGTACTATTGATGGATATGAATATTCAGAAGATGCCAAATTTGAATCTTCAGTAATTATACAAGGACAAATGCATAACGTCACTCACATAAAGTCTATGACTCACTTAAAAAATGTATATATTCCTCAAACTATAATATCAATCGCTGAAGCTGGACGATGGGGTACATTTGGAGGAAATGTTTCCTCTATTTTTGTTGATGAGAATAATCCTTCGTTTACAGTCATTGATGGCTCATTATACACCAAAGACAAAAAAGAACTACTTTGGGGAGCGAACAATAAGGAAATTATCGTCCCCGAAGGAGTTAGGTCTATATCTCCGTATTCATTCTACGGATGTGATAAATTAGAGTCTATTCAGCTTCCCTCAACCTTGGAAGGAAGTCTTCATCGCGTATTTGCACAGTGTACAAAATTAAAGTCTATACGTATTCCAAAGGATATAAGTTCCATTGAGTATCTCTGTTTTAATGGATGCGTTAGCCTACAATCATTATACTTGAACACATCACTTCCTTATGATATTGACGATGGAGTTTTTGGTGGCAATGAAAAATCTTGTGTACTTTACGTACCTGTTGGATCAAAAGAACTATATAAAGATTATAAGTATTGGTCTAATTTTGCTAATATCATTGAAGATGAAAGTTTGGTTGCAACAGATATATCTAATATTCAACATGGATTCATTTATAATATTGAGGAAAATGGAACGGTTGCTGTTAGTGATTTGAATATAAATTACAACGATAGTCATTATATTTTAGAGAATGTTGAAATAAAAGGACAGGTGTATCCTGTGAGGAAACTCCATAGAATTACACATTTAAGTGAATTTACCATCCCTTATTTTATCACATCTATTGAATCTGGACGCTGGGGAACGTTTGATACGTACTATAATAGACAAATGACGTTGGCTGTTGATGAGAACAGTTCATCATTTGTTATGAATGAAGGTTCATTATATACCAAAGACATGAAAGAGTTGCTTTGGGGGGCAAACAATAAGGAAGTCAATGTCCCTGATGGTGTAACATCAATTGCCGCCTATGCTTTTTGGGGATGTGACAATCTTGAAAAGATATCCCTTCCATCTTCATTGCAAGGAACCCTTCATAGAGTATTTGAATCTTGTGGCAATCTTAAAAGTATTATTATTCCTAATGGCGTGAGATGCTTAGATTATCTTTGTTTTTCTGGTTGTACTAATTTGGAAAGCATCTCAATGCCAGCATCTATTGAAAGTTTAGGTTCACAGATTTTCGGAGGATGTAAAAAACTTTCATCGGTTACAATACCTAAAAATTGTACATTAGGAGACAAGGTCTTCATTGGCTGTACAGGACTTCGTGAAATTATAAACTGTGCTCATATACCTCAATTAATTAATTCAAATGTTTTTAGAGAAATAGACAAATCAAAAATCATATTGAAAGTGCCATATGGAAGCAAAGCATTATATGAAATCGCATCTGTTTGGAAAGACTTTGGCACAATTGAAGAAATGAAATTCTATGCAGGTGACAAGGAAGCCAACTTCGGTAAGCAGATGGTTTTGCCGATTTACTTGAACAATGATGAGAGCGTTTGCGGATTCCAGTTTGATATTGAACTGCCTGAAGGTTTCAGCATAGCAACAAGTGGTCGCAAGGCTACATACGTCATCTCTGCTGGGGCGGAGCGCTTTGCAGGACTTGACCATACCGTGACATCCTCTTTGCAGGAGGATGGTTCAGTACGAGTACTCTGCTCGTCAATCACCAATGCCAACATCAACGATGACTGCAAGGATGCTCCAGTCATCAACATCACAATCAATGTAGATGCTTCTGTTGCACCAGCTGACTACATGGTCAAGCTGAAGAACATCACACTTGCACGTTTCGTTGATGCCCCTATCGAAGTCAACCTTCCTGACGCTTACTCAACAATCACAGTGCTCAACGCATTCCCTGTAACTGCAACGAGTTCGAACGATGCTTGGGGTACGACGGAAATAACAGGTGACAACTATGACAGTGAAACAGGTAATGCCGTTATAGGAACAGACGTGACACTCACGGCAACCCCTGCAAATGGATATGCTTTCGTCAACTGGACAGAGAATGGCGAAGAGGTTTCAGCAGAGAATCCTCTTACATTCACGGTTAACGAGGAGCGCAATCTTGTTGCAGTATTCACAATGCTTGGCGATGTATATGAGAACAATGTGGTGAATGTTACTGACCTTTCAGCAACAGTAGGCATAATACTCAATCGCACAACTCCTACAAGACGCGAATATGTTGCTGCCAATATTGACAACGATGACAAGATTGACGTAGCCGACTACTCTAACATTGCTGCAATTATTCTCAATGGTGGTGTTTCGGCCGCCAAGAGCGACGATTTCACAAAGTATGTTATCAATATGCAGTATGACATGCATATACCTGCTGGTTTGAAGATAAATGCCGATGACATTGCTGTTGCACTTCGCCAGACGGCTTTGGCAAAGAACCATTCTATTGTTACCCGCGAACTCGAAAACGGTGACGTCAGGGTTCTCGTGCTCTCAATGCAGAACGAGGAGATTGCAGATGCAAAGGCTATGCTTGAAGAGATTGCAATGCCGACAGACAAGGCAACAGGTGAATACAACATTATGCTGAGCAATATCATCCTGGCATACAACGACCTCAGCAAGGAAGAAGTAAGCATGATGAACCAGAAACTCATGCTCACATCACCAACTGGCATAGACCTCATCCCAACCCTCACCAAAGGCGAGGGAGCAAGTTACAACCTCAACGGCCAGAAGTTGCAAAAGGCCAAGAAGGGTGTCAACATCATAGATGGTAAGAAGTACATTATTAAATAAATAAGGAAAATGAAAAAAATAATCAGAGTTTTTGCATTTGCAATGCTATGCTTGTCGGCAACGACAGGCATGGCTGCGAGTGCCAATACTCTTTACGGCAAGGACATTACAACCATAAAGGGTACTACATCACAAACAATGAATCTGTACATGGAGAATCAGACATCCATCTGTGGTATGCAGTTCGACATGTATTTGCCAAATGGAATTACAATAAAGTCCATTGCATTGGGAGCAGAACGATTTGAAGACCTCACTTACACACTTGCATCAGAACAGCAAGCCGATGGTGCAATCAGGGTCTTCTGTGCTACAAGCATACTGACGGATGCCATTTGGGATGACGACATAGACGGCAAAGACATCAGGCAGACAGCCCCAGTGCTTAATGTCACACTTGACATAGCCGAAGATTGTGGCGTTGGTGCATACGATGTGGAAATAGAAAATATCACCTTCTCGCACTACGATGAGGCAACGAGGAAAGCAATAAAACTTCTCGGTGATAACTCTGCATCAATGCTAATGATAAAACCAGAAAGCGGTGTAGAGAACAATGAGGACGAAAATGTGCTCTCAATAGCAACTGGAACGGATACAAATATTGATAAGGACACATACAACGACATTGTCAAAGGTAAGGATGACGTTGAGGTTATCGACCTCCGTGCTGCTACGATTGGAGATGACATTACCTCTACAGATGATTTGAGGACTGATGGTATGAGCGACAATGTATTGTTCTTCTTGCCAGAGGGTAGCGAGGTTACAGGTGATAATGCCATCATTAACGGCAGTTGCGCAAGGTTTGCGATTACTGATGGAGATAATATGAAATGTCCACGTGGGTTCAACGCACTTGTTGCAACCTACAAGCGT
>JAZLEX010000279.1:0-5894 GCA_045615485.1 Prevotella sp. | reverse complement strand
TCTGGTTTCACAGCAAAACTCGCTGGTACAGAACGTGGAATTACCGAACCAACACCTACATTCTCTGCTTGCTTCGGACAGGCATTCCTCGAACTCCACCCAACAAAGTATGCCGAAGAGCTCGTAAAGCGCATGGAAAAGAGTGGTGCTAAGGCTTACCTTGTAAATACAGGCTGGAACGGAACAGGCAAGCGTATCTCTATCCGTGATACACGCGGTATTATTGATGCAATTCTTGACGGCAGCATCAAGGGTGCTCCTACAAAGATGATTCCTTATTTCGATTTGGAAGTTCCTACTCAGTTGCCAGGTGTTGACCCTAATATTCTTGACCCACGCGACACTTACGCAGATGTTGCAACTTGGGAAGAGAAAGCAAAAGACCTTGCTTCTCGCTTCATCAAGAACTTCAAGAAATATGAGTACAACGAAGATGGTAAGGCACTCGTAACTGCAGGACCTAAGTTGTAAGTTATTCAAGTATAGCAAGTAACTTGCTCTGGTTGTGGGTTTTTGGTTGCTGGTTTTTGGTTGTAGGTTTTAGGTTAATAACCCATAACCCACAACCCATAACCCACAACCGACAACCCACAACCGTTATTTACAATGTTTTCCCTGCTGACGAGAATATTGGAAATTATTGCACCACGTACTTGCGCAATATGTGGCAATAGACTCACACTTGAAGAACATAGTGTGTGTGGGGTGTGCTTGAGGAGGATTCCATACACCAACTATCACATAAATCCAAAAGACAACGACCTTGCCAAAATGTTTTGGCATCTGCTACCAATTGAAAATGCAGCAGCATTGTTTTTTTATTATTCACATTCCGATACGGCAAAGATAATTTACGACCTTAAATATCACAACAAGCCAGAGATTGGAACTGATTTGGGACATTTTGCCGCAGAATGGTTCAGTAAAAGCAATTTTTTTGATGGGATAGATGCCATAATACCAATACCGCTTGCCAAGAAACGACTTCGCAATCGCGGTTATAATCAAACTCTTGAGATTGCCAAAGGTATTCATCAGGTAACAAACTTGCCTATAATGAATGATGTTGTGGTTAGAACAGATTTCAAGGATTCGCAAACGCATTTGCAAATATTCGAACGACAGGAAAATGTAAAAAATGTGTTCTTATTAAGAAATCCTGAATCCATCGAAGGGAAACATATTTTGCTGGTAGATGATATCGTTACTACTGGTGCCACAATTTTATCGTGCGGACAGGAACTATGCAAGGCAAAAGATATAAAAATAAGTGTATTCACCCTTGGCAAAGTCTTCAATTCATATTAGGCGATTTGTGAATAAATAATAAAAAAACTTAAAACCCTAAGCTCTAAGCTCTAAGCTCTAACCTTTTTTTGTTACCTTTGCAACGTCATTTGTGACAACAGGTTCTTTCATAGAACACACTAATAACTAATATGGGTAAGTCTTATACGGCCAGCTCCCTTTGAATCCCCCAGGCCTTGACCGGAGCAAGGGTATTAGGTTGTAGCGGCGCGATGTAAGTAGCTTACCCACCTTTTTTTAATTAAAAATTTATATTTATGAAAACGAGAATTTTTGGAAACACAGGTTGGGAAATAGGTGAAATTGGATTAGGAACATGGCAGTTAGGCACCCGTTGGGGAGATTCGTTCAACGAAGAAGAATCCATGGCAATTCTGGAATCTGCATACGAACAAGGAATCACTCTTATCGACACAGCAGATGTGTATAATGATGGATACAGCGAGAAGACAATAGGAAAATTCCTAAAACGTCATCCAAATCATTTCAAAGTTGTAACAAAAAGCGGACGCGGATTGAATCCTCATGTGACTGAGGGCTATACCATAGAAAACATAACACGCTTCATAGACGACAGTCTTAAGCGTCTGCAACTCGAACAACTCGACATGGTGCTGCTGCATTGTCCGCCGACTCCAGTATTCCGCAACGACGAATTATTTGCTGGCTTGGATAAATTAAAAGCTGCTGGAAAAATTGCTTATTATGGTGTAAGCATTGAAAAGGTTGAAGAAGGACTGGCTGCAATGGACTATAATATTTCTGCAATGGAAGTTATCTTCAACATGTTCCGATTGAAACCAATCGAACAATTGTTCCCTATGGCAAAACAAAAAGATGTAGCCATACTGGCACGTGTTCCATTGGCAAGTGGATTGCTGACAGGAAAATATACATCACAGACAACTTTCGGTCCAGACGACCATCGCACATACAACCGCGAAGGTGCTGCTTTTGACAAAGGCGAGACTTTCTCAGGAGTGGATTATCAGTTAGGGTTGCAGGCTGTGGATAAACTGAAAAAACTTTTCGGAACTGATGACCTTATTCCATACGCTCTGCGTTGGATTCTGATGTTTGATGCTGTAAGTTGCGTAATTCCTGGTGCAAGCAAGACTTGTCAGGTGGCATCGAATATGCGTGCAGCTGACATGCCAGCCCTTACTCCTCAGCAGATGCAGGGAGTGAAAGACATCTATGATAAGTATTTAAGAAATTCAGTACATCAGAATTGGTAATCCTGCATGGTGTATAAGCATAAGGTAGCATATTATGAATGTGATGGAATGAGGATTACTCATCATTCCAACTATGTCAGGTTCATGGAAGAAGCACGTATTGACTTCCTTGACAAACTTGGCTATGGGTATGAGAAAATGGAATCAGACGGGGTTGTATCTCCAGTGATAAGCATAAATTGCAATTTCAAACGACCTACAAAATTTCAGGATGAGATTGAAATTGAAATCTCTGTGCGTGAAATAACAACTTTCAAGATAAAGTTTGACTACGTGATGAAGGTCAACAAGGATATTGTCTGCACAGCCGAGAGTCAACATTGCTTTTTAGAAAATGGCAAGCCTGTTTCCTTAACAGAAAAATACCCTGACTTATTTGCGAAGCCACTGAAAAAGTCCTAAACGGACTTTTTTTGTGCCATCAACTTACCACCCGATGTCATCAATATCGTCTTTGGCTTCAGGTTTTATACCATTAGCACTTCCTGCCTTGCTATAATCCAAAGACCCCTCACACATTCTTGAAGGGCCTACTGAATGCATTTTTGCAGTTGGTTGAATATATTTCTTTTTCATCTTACTATAAGTTTTTTACCATTAGTAATAACAATGCCCTTGTAAGCCTCGTTTACTCGCACACCCTGAAGGTTGTATTGTGAAGGTTGAGGGTTGAAGGTTCGCTTGTCCTGAGCTGGTCGAAGGGAGGGTTGAAGGCTTTCGATTCTTGTTGGCTCATTGAAATCGAGTGTGAAATCTGCCTTTGCAGATGGTGATTTTTCAGGAACACCAGCCAAATGAATATATGCTCGGTTTGCTGGACAATTATAATTATCAACATCAACAATATAGAGCTTGTTGCCTGAGATTATGTAATTACCGTCATTTTTTGTAATTACAGATTCAGCAAGGCATCCTACTAAACCATTGTTCGTACCTGCTGCTGCGACTTCCCCATTGTGGGTAACAACTATTGGGGTTTCTGTGGAACGGAAGAGATAAGGGCGACCTGCTTCTATTTCGCCTGTATTTTCCTCAAAATAAATCTTGCTGGCATCTTTACCTACAATATTGTAAAGAGTCATCGTGGCAGGTTTTTCAAATTTGCGGGGCAGACAAAGCGTGCCGATGTTTGAGGTATTGACCTCTCTAACATAACCAGCAGTAATGCTTACTTCATCAAGGAAGAAACGGTTGCTCTTACCATTTTCTGCTGCCGCTGCAAAAGTAATCTGCGTGTTACCAGTAACGCCTGTGATGTAGAGTTTGTAGTCTGTCCACGCACCTTTTGCAAGGGTTACAGATGTCTGTGAAAGAGTACCTTTTGTAGCAGAAATTTTTATTGTTGTTGTTTCATTACTAGCATTCCATGCTCCTGCCTTGAAACAGATAATAGCATCGCCAGTGAAGAATATCTCAGGTGTAGTGGCTATTCCTGCATTGTCGCTTGTTCCAAGTCTTACACATTGTTTTGCTCCAAAGCCCTTTGTGAAGTTCCAGTTGCTATCGTCTGACTTGATGTTGCTTTGTGCTATGGTACCACTCCACTCATCATCATTACCACCAGAGCCAGAATTAGTATCAAAGGTTTCAAAAAAGTAACATGCAGCATCTTTTGATTTCACTACCGAAAGAATGTACGATGCAATAGCTGTTGAATTTGGATTATCTTTTGCTACTACAGTCGCAGTAATGGTTGTTGAACCAGCAGCCTTCACTGTTACATTGCCATTAGCATCAATAGTTGCCACTTCTTCATCAGAACTTTTATATGTCGTAGAATATTCACCAGATGGGGTGACAACGAGTGTTGGTGACGTAAACTCTTTGCCGTATTCAGCCGTAACGCTCGATACGTCCTGACTATTAAGCGTCCACTTTGCCGTTGGGCGATTAGAGTATTTTGAATCGTAGGAACTTGTGGCTGTTTCAAGAGAGAAAGACTTGTCCTTCATACTACCCCAAATATACTCCACAAGGTCAGGAAAATCAATAAATGGGTTGCGGTTGCCTTGAAGTGACTCTACGGCATTATTGCGTTTGCGCTCTTTGTCGCTGACGGGGTCGTCATTGTGCCATTTAAGCAATAGTGCCAGAGCCCATTCTTTGATGTTGGTATGACCTTCAACGGTTTCAAACATGTGCGTAACCTCCCAATTTATTCCCTCGTATGCACAAACCACATAGAAATACATACGGGCAAAGTCACCTTTATACATGTCTGCAGGCTCGAAGACCTTTTCAGCGCCACCAAATTCAGAAGCAGTTACGTCCCATACATGTGATGCACTCTCATAACAAGGCATAGACGAATGATCATGGGTATCGGCTGTCATGTATGTAGCACCACTGGCATTTGTATTTGTTTTCGTCGGCCAGGAAAGTTTCATCCCCGTCTGGTATTCGCCTAAAGGATAGTTCTGCTTGGCATTATTGGCTGCTCCATCACCAGGAACAAGATGATGCAGGTCGGTATAGACAATATCATTACCAGCCTCACCTCCCCACCATGAGTTTGGTACGGAGTGTTCACGGTTGATTCCACCAGTTTGGCTATGGTCTTTGTCGGAATAGAACTTTGGAAACTGACTCATCCAAGCATACATGTCATAGACAAGGTCTGTCTTGCTGTAGCCTGTAGGAATGGAATCTGCTGGTCCTGGGTCAGTAATCTCATACGCTTTCCACAGATTCTTATATTCTATCTTTGTGTGAGGATAGATGATGTCTCTTAATGCCAATTCAAGGTCGCGACCTTTCTTGCCATCAAGTGTAGAGGCAGTGTAATAGTCCTCTTTTGGTTGGGCAAAAGAAATGATAGAAGTAAGTGAAAAAACAAATAAGAACAATGGCTTCCAATATGGAGCAAATGTTATTTTTGGTACTTTACAAAACATAATTTTTATGCATTAATAGATTTTTTCGCTGCAAAGATAAGAA
Source organism: Prevotella sp. (assembly GCA_045615485.1). Taxonomy (GTDB): domain Bacteria; phylum Bacteroidota; class Bacteroidia; order Bacteroidales; family Bacteroidaceae; genus Prevotella. The sequence goes on along the minus strand of JAZLEX010000279.1, from coordinate 411 downwards.
AAAAATCAATTCACAACTCATAATTTGCCATTGACAATTTACAATTAACTTTTTTTAAATTTATGGTATGCGGGCGAATCTACTCACCTCTAACCACTAAAACCGTCTGTTCTCCCACACATCTCCCACACATCTCCCACTTACTTCCAACTCATGGTGGGAGTAGTATAGGAGTTTTGTAGTTAATTCGTGGGTAATATCTATAAGAAATTAGGAGTAACGTGTGCAGAATCCACCATTCACATTTCACATTGATGATTCCATTGTCATGATTGTCATTGTCACGATTGTCAAAATCATTTTTGGAATTAGAAGAGTTTTGCGTTTTCATTTTGACAATCGTGACAATGACAATCGTGACAACTATTCACATCTGGCAAAAAGAGAGCTATGCTCACGCACAACTCTCTT
>JAZLEX010000278.1:0-8021 GCA_045615485.1 Prevotella sp. | reverse complement strand
TGTAGCAGGTATGGCAGACGCAGTAGTAGTGGTGGAATCTGGCAGCAAGGGAGGCTCCCTGATAACTGCACGTCTGGCCGAAGACTATTGCCGTTCCTGCTTTGCCTACCCGGGAGAAGTAGGACGTGACACCTCCGCCGGATGCAACGAGCTTATCCGAAACAACCGCGCCGGCCTGATTCAGTCAGCCGATGACCTTATCAAAGATATGGGATGGAGCGATGCAAAACCCCCGAAACCTGTCCAACGCGAGTTATTCCCCGACCTGACACCCGGTCAGCAGAAGGTTATGGAACGGCTTGGTAAAGATATAAAAGGTGTCCAGCTCAATACACTGGTCGTTGACTGCAACATCCCCGTCAGTGAGATGCTGTCCATTCTCCTGGATCTTGAAATGAAAGGCCTGGTACACTCCCACCCCGGCAACCTCTATACTACCACATAATATGCATTTGACTCTTCATTGGCAGGGTTGTCCAAAATCACAGATATCAGCCACCAAAAACACCGGAACATATTCAGAAAGATTTGTCTTTTGTTTCATTTATATATAATCTTATTGGAAAAACGTTACATTTGCTAATGAATCTCTAGGATTCAGACATATTAGCGAAATTGTTTTCGCCTTTCTCGGCTGAAAATCTGGCAGTTTTCAATGAAACGAGGAAAGACGCAGGCATATCGCTCGCTTTGATTATGTAGTAGGTGGGTCTCTGATGTCCATTTGCACTTCATATCGGGCGGGTGTGGAGTGCAATCGTTTTCATTCTCGTTTCAGGTTTGCCAGAACCTTCAGCCGGAATATTGCGAAAAAACTTCACACCTTTATGTTATGAGAAGTAAAAGTATATTTCCACCCGCCGTTCTTGAGCAGTCTGCTGAACAAATTTTTAGAGAAAAATCTAAATTGTCAAGTGTAATTTACCTGACAGTTGTTATTGCCGTAATATGTGCCTTGATTGCCATCAATTTCATTTATGTTGATGTCAATATTCAGGCAACAGGTATCATAAAACCTAAAGAAGACCATACGGTAGTAGTGGCAACTACAAATGGATATGCACATCTGTATAATTTCAGTTCTAATGCCCATGTATGCAAGGGCGATACGCTTTTGGTAATTGATTCTGAACTTATAGCGCATCAACTACCTCTTCTTGAAAAACGTCAGGAAGAACTTTCCGCCATCATAAGCGATTTAAATAATATTACTACACGTAACCCTGCATCGGTGCTATTGCAAAGTCCCATGTATCGGCAAGATGTATTGTATTATGTTTCTGAACATAACGAAGTCGAAGCAAAAATGCTTCAATCCAAATCTGCATACGAACGGAATAAAAAGATGCTTGAATCCAACTTGATTCCAATGTCGGATTTCGAACCGATAGAATTGGAATACGCTCAGTCCAGGAATGCAGTACAAAAACTGGAGAATATGCAGAAACGTCAATGGCAGGCAGATTTGATTGGTTACGAATCGGAGATGATGGACATAACCTCTAGAATAAAACAAATAAAAATCAATGAAACTGAGACGGTAATCTGTTCTCCGGTAACAGGAACATTACACAATATTCAAACCCTTTTTGACAACACCTATGTAACCGCAGGTCAACAACTCGTTGAGATTTCACCGGACGGACAACTCATTCTCGAATGCTATGTCCAACCCAAGGATATAGGTTATATCAAGCCTGGAATGAAGGGACGCATCAAAGTTACTTCTCTGAATTATAATGATTGGGGAGTTCTAGAGGCGACAGTAACCGATGTATTCGATGATATAACTGTTTCTTCCGATGGAAATAGTTCGTTCTATAAAATTTATTGCACTCTAAGTTCAGATCATCTTACTCTGAAGAATGGCTATAAGGGCTATATTAGAAAAGGTATGACGGTTTATGGAAACTTCACAATTACTCAAAGAACCATATTCCAATTGCTCTACGATGATATAGATAATTGGTTGAACCCTAACACAGTATTGCAGAATGAACAGTAATATTAAAATCAAGCAGCACGATATTACAGACTGTGGTGCCGCCTGTATCGCTTCCATATCAGCTTATTATGGTCTGACACTGCCCATAGCACGTATTCGTCAGCTTGCTTCAACGGACAGAAAGGGAACAAATGTCCTCGGCCTGATAGAAGCGTCACAGAAACTTGGATTCGAGGTCAAAGCTGCCAAATCCAAAAATCCAGACGGAACCAACAACATTGAACCATTGTATAAGATTCCTACCCCGGCAATAGCACACATTGTAAAACAAGGGAAACTGCTCCATTATGTAGTGATATATGGTGTCAAACGCGATAGAATCCAAATTATGGATCCAGGGACAGGAGATTTGGAATGGCGTACAATTGAGGACTTTAACCGTGAGTGGACAGGCATTCTCGTTTTAATGATGCCTACCGAGCAGTTCGAAAAGGGTAATCGGAAAGTATCGATGTTTTCCCGATTCGCTTTTCTGTTACGTCCGCATAGAAAAGCAGTATGGGAATCCATATTCGGTGCCGGTATTTATACTGTTCTTGGCTTAGGTACATCAATCTATGTTCAGAAAATTGTCGATAATGTCATTCCCAATGGCAACAGCAATCTGCTGAATTTATTGAGCGTGCTTATGATAGTAATTCTATTGCTGTCGCTACTGATAGATGCTGTAAAGTCAGTTTTCATGTTAAAAACCGGAATAAAAATAGACACGAAACTGATACTTGGTTACTACAAGCACCTGCTTCGTCTGCCACACTCGTTTTTTGACACGATGCGTTCCGGTGAAATAATATCAAGAGTGAACGATGCCGTCAAAATTCGGTCGTTCATCAATGAAACACTGGTAGGACTGATGGTCAATGTCTTCACTGTAGTATTTGCATTTGCTCTGATGTTTACATACTACTGGAAACTGGCAGTAATAATGCTCCTAATCATCCCTCTATATGTTTTACTCTATATTTTATACAACAGAGTAAACAAGGTGGTGCTGCGTCGTGGCATGGAACAGGCTGCCGAACTGAATGCGCAACTTGTCGAATCTATCAACACTGCAAGCACGGTAAAGCGTTTCGGATTGGAGGAATACGAGGATTTCAAAACTGAAAATAAGTATGTGACATACATCAAAACAGCCTATCATTCATCAATCAACGCACTCTGGGCCAATGAGAGCTCAAATGGGATATCGAGACTATTTACCATTATCCTTCTTTGGACAGGCGCATACTTTGTGCTGGATAATGTCATCACGGCTGGTGAACTGATGTCATTCTATGCCTTGACATCTTACTTTATCGGACCGATTGCATCGCTAGTGGGCATAAACAGGGTCTATCAGGACGCTAAAATTGCAGCCTCACGACTGTTTGAGATTATGGACTTGGATGTGGAGGATGTTTCTGACAAGATTCGATTCTCTGCCGGGCACGTTGGTGATATTGTATTTGAAGACGTTTCGTTCCGATATGGCACAAGAACCAATGTATTTGAACATTTCAACGCCACGTTCAAAAAAGGAAGCGTAAGTGCAATAGTTGGAGAAAGCGGTTCCGGAAAGACTACACTTGCAGCTCTGATGCAGAATCTGTACCCTCTTTTAGAAGGACGCATCAGAATAGGTGGTGTGGATATAAAACACATTGACAATGCCGATTTGCGTTCACTCGTCTGTGTAGTACCACAAAAGATTGACCTGTTCGGTGGAACCATTCTGGAGAACATTGTACTGGATGACTATGAACCTGATATTAATAAGGTGCTGAATATCTGTCAGGATGTAGGAATAATGGAGTTCATAGAGTCCCTGCCAATGGGCTTCAATACAAATATCGGTGAAAATGGAGTCCAGTTGTCAGGTGGTCAGCGTCAGCGTTTGGCGATAGTGCGTGCATTGTACCGCAACCCGGAGATACTGGTTTTGGACGAAGCGACATCTGCTCTTGATTCAGAGTCTGAACGCAGCATCAAGAATATTGTAAGTCGTCTGAAAGAAATTGGCAAAACAGTGATTCTTATAGCGCATCGACTCGGCACAGTTATGAATTCGGATGAGATTTTTGTTTTAAAGGAAGGTAAGCTCGTAGAGCAGGGTACTCACACTGAACTGATTGAAAGAGCTGGGGAGTATGCCAGATTCTGGAAAGCGCAGACAGAAGCGTAAGCCATTATGATGAAGGTGTTTGAGTTCATTGACGTAGTTGCCATGTTTCACAGTTACATGAAGCATGGCAATACCGGCAATGCAGATGCCTTCGCAGAAAAGTTAGGTATCAGCCGCGCATCCCTGTTCAATCTAATCAACGAACTGAAAGATTACGGCATAGAGATAGAGTATTCACGTGAATGTCAGACGTATAGATATGCGGAACCGGACAAAGTCGAGATAAATATCACCATTCGGCAGCAGGGAGGATGAACACTTTTTTCAAAATAATTTGAATAATCTACGGATTTAGACTAAGCGATAATAACATTGCAAAGAGGATGATTCTGCGCAGTAGTCCTTTCAATTTTCTTTATGTTTTAACTATAGATTCAAAAACTGTTTAATAAAAAAAAGTATTTTTGAAACTGTAGGAGTGTGTAATTCTTAAAACTTATAAAAATGACAGAAGAACTTTCAGTAAAAGAAATGCAAGAAACCAATGGTGGTATGGTTGTATGGAATGGCTTTTCATGGGACATGTTCTGGTCTGGATGTAAGGTCGGCCTTGCCGCTGGTGCAGCTGCAGCTGCAGCATACTATTGTATAGCTTAAATATAATTGCTATGACGGAGCTTTCATTACAAGAGATGAGGGAGGTTGACGGAGGTTCAATCTCTGGTGCAGCTGTAGCCTGTGGATTGTTAGGCTTTGGAGCTGGCGCAGTTATTGGTTTTGTTGTTATTGGTGGCATAATACTCATTGCCAAGAATATATAAACAATGAAAAGAAAACTATTTATCGAAGGTTTGATTATTGGAATAATATGTGGTGCCTTTGCTGCATGTCTATATTTTTTCCAATAATATCCAACGACATATAACAGGATATTGAGGGTGACAAAAGTGTCTCCCTCATATCTTGTAATAAATATACACAGAAACAAAAAATTCAGATTTTGAGATTCCAGATATTGGTTGTAATGCCATCTATATTTTCAATACTATTACCATTAAAAGCGAGGGTAGTATTAACCTGATGTTGGTTTCCTCTATAGCATGGGCCATTGTAGCAGTCTATGAGATAGTGTCATTAATTCGTAAGAAAAAGGCGCAATAACGTTTCTATTATTGATTACTGATAGTTTTGTACATGAGTTCGTTGCGCAAAAGTATAAAGTGGAAGCTTTACTAGAAGTTAAATGAAATTCCGGTATGAATACTTGTAACTCTTGTAATTATAGTGAATTTTCTTTGTTCGATAGGTTTGAGTATGCTACCAATCGGGCCCCCAGACAAAAGTCTGGAAGAACAATCCCCACTTTATTTCGAAATAATAATGGGATGCTTATTTGCTCCCATTATTGAAACTTTGGCATTTCAGTTCATACCTTTGGAAGTATGCAAATATCTGTTCCATGAAAAATTCAGGAGTCGTTATTATGGATTGTCTATCATAATATCAGCACTTATATTCAGTTGTGCACACTGCTATAACTGGACATATATGTTATACGCATTTGTAGCAGGATTGTTGATTGCAACAGTTTACATCATAAAACGTCAGAATGGAATAACATCCGCAATACTTACTGTGTGGACTATCCATTGCGCATGGAATGTGATGTATGAAGTGCTGATATTGTTAAATTTGTGATGTTTTTCCGAGAATGTGGCAACATATTATAACTCTGGCAATTCTATTGCCGGCATCATTAGTATCAACAGCACAGAAGTCATATTCACTTGATGAATGCATGGAATTAGCTTTGGAGCGGAATAACCGATTGAAAGTAGCCGAAACTGATTCTAAGGTTGCAGACATACAGTTAAAACAGTCAAAGGAAGCGTTCATACCTTCGCTTAATATCTCAAATCAGCATAATATCTCAATAGGACGTGTACTCGACCCCACAACCTACAGTTTCATTGAAAACCGGACTGTCTATGACATGAATGCAACTCTCATTGGTTCTATGACTCTGTTTTCGGGGCTTGACCGTTATCACAATGTCGGAAAAGCGCGACTCAACACCATTTCCTCACAATTGTCTGTGGAGGAGACGGAGCTGGAATTGATGATAGATGTAATGTCCCGTTACTTTCAAATATTATTGGACAAGGAGGCGGTTTCAATATGCAAAGGCAAAATAAGCTTGCTTAGTAAACAGGAGGAGCAAATATCCAAAAGGATAGAATACAAAGCAGCTGTTCCTGCCGATCTGCTGAACGTTCAGGCAGACATCACGAGTGCTAAAGTTGAGTTGGTTAATGCTACAGGCAATCTGCAGGCGGATATTGTCAGCCTCTGTGCACTTTTGGAGATAGCTGACTGGCAATCGTTTGACGTGTCGATTACGGATATTGATATCTCTAGGGACACCATTCCTGACATGATTACATCCGATGATTTGGATGGTATAGTGTCCAATTTGCCTTCGGTACGCTTATCGCAAGTGAAAAGTGATATCGCAGAGTCTGATGTCAAAATCGCATCTGCATCCTATTGGCCCACATTGAGAATAAATGCCGGATTCGGAACCACATTCTCAAATGCGAGAAGTAAAACAGGCGGTATAAGCTACTCATTAAAGGAACAGTTTAATGATAATATGAATTCCTATATCTCGATGATAATTAGCATACCGCTACTGAATGCCATTACCACATCCAAAACAGTAAAGGAGAAGGAACTGAATTATTCTCGTGCCAGATATGAGGAGGAGGAAAATAGAATTTCATGGGAAAAGGAAATCGCACAAGCTGTCGTGCTGACTCAATCTGCATATTCAAAACATAAGCTATTGTCTGATGATGTCTCAAAATTTGAGGAAGCATTGGACATTATTGAAGAGAAGTACGCACTGGGAGCAGCCACATACTATGATTATCAGACGGCAGTCAATAATCTATATCAGTCCAAAGATAAGGAGTCTCAGGCTGCATTCGAGTATCTGCTTAGAAAGAAGATAATCGAGCTATACCTGTATGGTACATAAAAAAGCCTCTACACCTGCTGATCTATAGTCTCAACAAGAAAGCTGACAGGACGGAAGCCGTCATTGCACGAGAGCATTGCTGAGTTTGGATTTTTCATCCAACCATCGTAGAAATTGCCGCCACCGGCAGCAAGTTCTTCAACAAACGGTCTCATAACCTCCCACGCACTCTCGCAGAAACCTTCGGGACACTGGGCATCTGACGAGATGAACTCCTGTCCCTCGCATAAATCGCAGGCGTGCTCAATGGGATTCTCATACAGTTCCATCAGATCGGGATAACACGCCTTCCTTATCACTGTAATTTTGACTTTCTTCATAATCTGTATTAGAATAAACAAGCCCCAGAATACTCCAGGGCTCGCTTATCAATAATGTGACACACGTTTCAGTCTTTCAGCTTGGCCTTGATGAACTCACGGTTCAAACGGGCAATGTTGCTGATGGAAATGCACTTCGGGCATTCAGCCTCACAGGCACGGGTGTTGGTGCAGTTACCGAAGCCCAGCTCATCCATCTTGGAGAGCATCGCCTTGGCACGGCGAGCAGCCTCAACCTTACCCTGCGGCAGAAGAGCCAGCTGGCTTACCTTGGCACTGACGAACAGCATTGCAGAACCGTTCTTGCAGGCTGCCACGCAAGCACCGCAACCTATGCAGGATGCAGCATCCATTGCCAGGTCGGCCTTCTCCTTAGAGATAGGAGTTGAGTTTGCATCAGGTACACCTCCTGTATTGATTGATACGTAACCACCTGCCTGCATAATCTTGTCGTATGCACGACGATCTACCATAAGATCCCTGATTATCGGGAAACCGGCCGAACGCCAAGGCTCAACTGTAATGGTATCACCATCCTTAAAACGACGCATA
>JAZLEX010000277.1:0-2814 GCA_045615485.1 Prevotella sp. | reverse complement strand
AAATAAACTGAAAGCATCCAACACGAAGGCTACCATAAGAGTTCATATCATTTTATAATTTATAGAACACACCTATATTGTTTTTTTGTAGCATCTCAAACGCTTGTGCTGTCTTGAAGTCATGTATTGCCAGTTGGCTTGTACGTTGGCATTTGTTTCCATCTGCTGCATAGCCTCGGCATAGACATACCCCTGCCTTTTGAACTCCTGAATCAGATGGCTGAATATAAGGGCATTAGCACCTTTAAGTCTGTACTCAGGCAAGACTCCGATAAGCACCAAATCTACCGTATCCGTCTTATGTAGCAGTAGGACTTTTGCCAACTGCCACCAGCCAAAAGGAAATAGTCTTCCATTGTGCATTTTTTGTAGAGCCTTAGCCAACGAAGGGAATGATACTCCAAAACCTACGATTTCATCGTTCCTGTTTCCATCGGTTATTCCAACGATTAGTTTAGCGTCAGCAATTTTTACAAAGCTATTGATGAAGGCATCTATTTGTCGTTCCGACAATTCTGCAAAGCCATACAGATTCTTGTAGGTTTCATTCAGTATTTCAAAAATACGCTTGGCATAGCCTTTCTTAACTAATTCTTTTCGGGAATATGTTTGTGCGTGAAGATTATATCGTTTATCAGCGATTTCTACTATTTTTTTGAATTTTTCGGGTGGCGTTTCTGGAATAGTTATCTTATAGAGCAGATAGTCGTTGTCTTTTTCAAACCCTAATAGGTCGAAATGTGTTGGGTAGTATGAATAATTATAAGTGCTGAAGAAGTTGCCCAATTCTTCAAACCCTTCTACCATCATGCCTTCCTTATCCATATCGGTGAATCCCATAGGACCCACAATTTCGGTCATGTCCTTGGATTTACCCCATTCTGTCACAGCATTGATGAGTGCTGATGAAACTTGCTCATCGTCAATGAACTCCAACCATCCAAAGCGGACAATCTTTGTATTCCATTTTTCGTTGGCTCTGTGGTTGATTATCCCAGCAATTCGTCCAACTATCTTGCCATTCTCAATAGCCAAAAAATATTCTGCCTCACAAAATTCAAAGGCAGGGTTCTTGTCTTTTCTGAGCGTATCTGTCTCATCGGCAAAAAGATGTGGCACATCATATTTGCTGTTGCGATACAAATCGTATCTGAAATCTATGAATTGTTTGAGTTCTTTATTTGTTTTTACTCTTACAACTTCCATCAGCTAAATTTTTTTGCGTAACAGTTTCTACGCTTATGCTGCACAGGGTTCAATGCTGCCCATTGACTTTGCACTGCCGAATTTGATTCCATTTCCACTTGAGTTTCAGCCCATTGGAATTTAAATTTATTATATTGTGGAATCAAGTCTGTGAATAGTAGGGCGTTGGCACCTTTGCTTCTGTATTCAGGCAATACTCCTACAAGCAGCATATCTACACTCTTGGCTTTCTTGAATTTCAAAGCCCGCAACAGATGCCACCATCCAAATGGCAGCAAACGTCCATTTTTGCATTTCTGAATGGCTGGACCCATTGCAGGAATACTTATTCCTATCCCGATAGGTTTCCTGTTGTCGTTCCAGTCTTCTATCAATGTCACCAGATCCAAATCTAAATAACTGAAATACATGTCGGTGTATTGCTTGATTTGCCTGTCGGATAGTTCGGAATATCCGTATAAATCTTTGTAAGTGGCATTAATCAAGTCGAAGACTTTCTTTCCGTAACCTTCCCTATAGATTTCTTTCTTTGTCAGTTTGTGAGTATGCAGATTATAGCGTTTTTTTATTGCTTCTGCAATTTTGGTGTATTTCTCTGGCACTTCTTTAGGCACATCCATTCTGTATTCCACGTATGTGTTTTCAATATAGAAGTCGGGCATCTGGTCGAAATGCTTGATGTAATATTCATAGTTGTAGATTGTTGGCATGGTGCCTGGTTCTTCGAAACCTTTTGCGAGCATACCTTCAGGATCCATATCCGTAAAGCCTAATGGTCCCTGTATCATTTCCATGCCACGCTCTTTGCCCCAGTCTTCAACGGTTTTCACTAAAAGGGTTGATACTTCGATGTCGTCAATAAAATCAATCCATCCAAATCTTACTGCTTTGATTTTCCACTTTTCGTTTGCCTTATGGTTGATGATTGCAGCAATGCGACCTACCATCTTTCCATCTTTGAACGCCATGAAGTAGTCGGCTTCGCAAAAATCAAAAGCAGCATTTTTGTCTTTACTCAGGGTGAAAATCTCGTCTGAAAAGAGATTGGGAGCATCATACTTGTTCCCTCTATAAAGGTCATAATGAAACTGAATGAACTTCTTTAAGTCTCTCTTCGTTTCTACTTTTTTAATTTCTATCATGCCGCAAAGATAAGAAAAAGGTTAGAGGTTAGAGGTTAGAGGTTAGGGATTTTATGATTTTTTAATAAAAAATCCTAAACTTTCAACCTAAAATATTTTATTTTCTGCCAGCATTGACAACAATTTCTTTGCTCACATTTGGTCCGTTGTTTTCCCAAGCATTATCTGGTCCGTTGGCATTTTGCAGATATTTCTCGGTTGGAGTCCAGTTGTCCTTGACTGTAATATATGAACTGCCTTCGTCGGTATAAAGGTAGAACCAATGATTCGGGTCGTGTACGTAACCAGGTGAATAGATGTCTCTGACAACGTTTTCTGTAATCATTGTCCTTGGCTGTGCGCCTAAGGTATAAATACCTGCCGTGTCGTACATGTGTTTTGCATAATGGTGGATAAGGTTGCCTTTTACAAGATTGTTCTCCATACAACACAGATGCCTGTTCCATCCCCAGCCAAGCGAGATTCC
>JAZLEX010000276.1:0-7286 GCA_045615485.1 Prevotella sp. | reverse complement strand
GAACAATGGTGTCTGCAGGACATAGACATGTCCTTTTTTGACAAGCTCAGGAAAGAACTGCAGAAAGAATGTAATTGTAAGCAGACGAATGTGCATGCCATCCACATCGGCATCGGTTGCTACAATCACCTTATTATATCGCAACCCATCAAGACCATCTTCTATGTCGAGTGCAGCCTGAAGCAAATTGAATTCTTCGTTTTCATAAACGATTTTCTTTGTAAGTCCAAAACAGTTTTTTGGCTTTCCACGCAACGAAAAAACAGCCTGAGTATTCACGTCGCGGCTCTTGGTAATACTTCCGCTGGCAGAATTTCCCTCAGTAATGAAAATGCTGCTTTCTTGCTTGCGCTCGTTCTTAGCATCACAAAAATGAATGCGGCAATCACGCAATTTACTATTGTGTAGGTTCGCTTTTTTGGCACGTTCGCGAACAAGTTTTGAAACTCCAGCTATTTCCTTGCGTTCCTTTTCTGAAGAAAGTATCTTGTTGAGAATAACTTCGGCTACTTCTGGATTTCTATGCAGATAGTTGTCAACCTCATGTTTTATGAAATCGCCAACATATTTATTTACGCTCACTCCGCCATTCGGTTCCATTGTCAACGAGCCAAGTTTTATCTTTGTCTGACTCTCAAACATTGGTTCCTGAACATTCAGGGCAATAGCAGCCACCAAACCATTACGCACATCCACAGGTTCGAATGTCTTATTGTAGAATTCCTTGATGGTTTTTGCAATATGCTCTTTGAAGGCACTCTGATGCGTACCTCCTTGTATGGTGTGCTGACCATTGACAAAGGAATAGTATTCATCACCGTATTGACTCGTATGAGTGAAGGCAATCTCAATATCTTCATCCTTCATGTGGACAATAGGATAAAGTGCATCGGTTGTCATCTTGTCTTTCAGCAAGTCTTCCAAACCATTACGACTGGTTATTCTTCTGCCATTATACATAATTATCAATCCCGAGTTGAGGTATGTATAATTACGCAGCATGTTTTCCACAATATCGTCTTGGAATCTATAGTTCAGAAACAAAGTGCTGTCGGGTTCAAAATAAATATAAGTACCGCTTTCGTCCGATGATTTTTCGGTTTTTTCGGCTATTTCTATCCCTTTTTCAAACTTTGCCCATCTCACTTTTTCATCACGATATGAGCGTACTTCGAAATGTGAACTCAGCGCATTGACGGCTTTTACCCCGACACCATTCAGTCCGACACTCTTCTTGAATGCTTTGGAGTCATATTTACCTCCTGTATTCAATTGGCTTACAGCCTCTATGAGTTTTCCCTGAGGAATGCCGCGTCCATAGTCGCGCACCGAAACACGAAGATTATCTTCTATGTCGATTTCAATACGCTTGCCAGCATTCATTTTGAATTCATCAATGGAGTTGTCAACAACTTCTTTCAGCAACACATAAATACCGTCTTCAGGATGAGAACCGTCGCCTAACTTACCAATATACATACCTGGACGGGTACGTACATGTTCCATATCGGATAAATGGCGTATGTTGTCGTCTGTGTAAGTCACTGTAGGCTGAATATTCTCCTGTATTATTTCGTCTGACATATTTGCGGTTGTACGGTTATGCGGTTGTGCGGTTATGCGGTTATACGATTGTGCGGTTTTTCGTTATCGTTATCGTTATCGTTATCGTTATACATTACGGTTGTCGGCTACATCATATTAACCCAAAACCTACAACCTATTACCTAAAACCAATTATATTGTTTTTTTGTAGCATCTCAAACGCTTGTGTTGTCTCGAAGTCATGTATTGCCAATTGGCTTGTACGTTAGCATTTGTTTCCATCTGCTGCATAGCCTCGGCATAGACATACCCTTGCCTTTTGAATTCATGAATCAGATGACTGAATATAAGAGCATTGGCACCTTTGCTTCTGTATTCAGGCAATACTCCTATAAGCACCAAATCCACCGTGTCGGTCTTATGCATCAACAAGACTTTTGCCAGTTGCCACCAGCCAAAAGGAAATAATCTTCCATTGTGCATTTTTTGTAAAGCTTTAGCCAGTGATGGAAATGATACTCCAAAACCTACGATTTCATCGTTCTTATTTCCATCTGTTATTCCTACGATGAGTTTAGAATCAGCAATTTTTACAAAGCTATTGATGAAAGCATCTATTTGCCGTTCCGACAGTTCGGCAAAGCCATACAGATTCCTGTAGGTTTCATTCAGTATTTCAAAAATGCGTTTGGCATAGCCTTTTTCTACTAAGTCTTTGCGGGAATATGTTTGTGCGTGGAGATTGTAGCGTTTATCGGCAATTTCTACAATTTTTTTGTATTTCTCAGGAGGAGTCTCTGGAATAGTTATCTTATAGAGCAGATAGTCGTTGTCCTTCTCAAATCCTTGCAATTCCAAATGCGTTGGATAGTATGAATAGTTGTAAGTGCTGAAGAAGTTGCCCAATTCCTCAAACCCTTCAACCATCATGCCTTCCTTATCCATGTCGGTGAATCCCATCGGACCCACTATTTCGGTCATATTCTTGGATTTACCCCATTCTGTTACAGCATTGATGAGTGCTGATGAAACCTGCTCATCGTCAATAAACTCCAACCATCCAAAGCGCACTGTCTTTGTATCCCATTTTTCGTTGGCTCTATGGTTGATTATTCCAGCAATTCGTCCAACTATCTTGCCATTCTGAATAGCCAGGAAATATTCCGCCTCACAAAATTCAAAGGCAGGATTCTTGTCTTTTCTGAGCGTATCTCTCTCATCGGCAAAAAGATGCGGCACATCATATTTGCTGTTACGGTATAGATTGTATCTGAAATCTATGAATTGCTTGAGTTGTTTATTTGTTTTTACTCTTACAATTTCCATCAGCTGAATTTTTTAGCATAACAGTTTCTGCGCTTATGCTGCACAGGATTCAATGCTCCCCATTGACTTTGGACTGCTGAATTTGATTCCATCTCGACCTGAGTTTCAGCCCATTTGAATTTAAACTTATTATATTGTGGAATCAAGTCTGTAAACAGCAGAGCATTGGCACCTTTGCTTCTGTATTCAGGCAATACTCCTACAAGCAGCATATCCACACTCTTGGCTTTTTTGAATTTCAAAGCTCGCAACAGATGCCACCATCCAAACGGCAGTAAACGTCCGTTTTTGCATTTCTGAATGGCTGGTCCCATTGCAGGAATACTTATTCCTATTCCAATAGGCTTCCTGTTGTCGTTCCAGTCTTCTATCAATGTTACCAGATTCAAATCCAAATAACTGAAATACATGTCGGTGTATTGCTTGATTTGCCTGTCGGATAGTTCGGAATACCCATATAAATCTTTATAAGTAGCATTAATCAGGTCAAAGACTTTCTTTCCGTAACCTTCCTTATAGATTTCCTTCTTTGTCAGCTTGTGAGTATGCAGATTATAGCGTTTTTCTACTACTTCTGCTATTTTGGAATATTTCTCTGGCACGTCTTTTGGTACATCCATTCTGTATTCCACGTATGTGTTTTCAATATAGAAGTCAGACATCTGGTCGAAATGCTTGATGTAATACTCATAGTTGTAGATTGTAGGCATGGTACCTGGTTCTTCGAAACCTTTTGCGAGCATACCCTCTGGATCCATATCTGTAAAGCCCAATGGTCCTTGTATCATTTCCATACCACGCTCTTTGCCCCAGTCTTCAACGGTTTTCATCAAAAGCGTTGACACTTCAATGTCATCAATAAAGTCAATCCATCCAAATCTTACAGCTTTGATTTTCCATTTTTCGTTTGCCTTATGGTTAATGATTGCAGCAACGCGACCTACCATCTTTCCATCTTTGAAAGCCATGAAATAGTCAGCTTCGCAAAAATCAAAAGCAGCATTTTTGTCTTTACTCAGGGTAAAAATCTCGTCTGAAAAGAGATTGGGAGCATCATATTTGTTCCCTTTATAAAGATCATAATGAAATTGAATAAATTTCTTTAAATCTTTCTTTGTTTCTACTTTTTTAATTTCAATCATGTCGCAAAGGTAAGAAAAAACTCCGTTTTTTAATTGATAATTAATATTTTTTAATAAAAAAGATTAAAATTTTCTTCTGCCGGCATTGACAACTATCTCATTGCTCACGTTCGGTCCGTTGTTTTCCCAAACATTATCTGGTCCGTTGGCATTTTGCAGATATTTCTCTGTTGGGGTCCAGTTGTCCTTGACTGTAATATAAGAACTGCCCTCGTCAGTGTAAAGGTAGAACCAATGATTAGGGTCGTGTACGTAGCCTGGTGAATAGATGTCTCTGACAACGTTTTCTGTAATCATTGTCCTTGGCTGTGCACCTAACGTATAAATACCTGCCGTGTCGTACATGTGTTTTGCATAATGGTGGATAAGGTTGCCTTTTACAAGATTGTTCTCCATACAACACAGATGCCTGTTCCATCCCCAGCCAAGCGAGATTCCAGTGTATGAAACATCTTTTATTTCATTGTGCGTTATTTCGATGTTTTTCACCCATCCTGCACCGATGCCCAGACAGCCCCAATCTTCATTTGCCGCATTGTCAATAATATTATTTGTAATACGCAATCCGTTACAAATCTCACTACTGTCGGTTGGATTGTATTCTATGTGTTGTTCATGCCCTTCTGGTCCGAATGTACCTGCCAGTATGCCGCTTCCACCTATGTCGCTGAAAGAGCAGTTTTTTACCTCACCCCCTTCTATGAACAGATGATAGTCGAGTGCGGTAGAAGCCGTATGTCTGAATGTGCAATTCTCAAACGAAACGTTTTTTGCATGGTTCAGCAACACTGCTGCTGCTGGCCTACCTGTCCATCCCTGATTGTCAAGTTTATGGTTGTTGATTCGCTCCATCTTAGGTTTCAGTTTGTAGGCTTCTATCATATACATTCCTGCCTGCAAAGGTGCATGACCCTGATGTGTTGGTCGCATCCATGTGGAATATTCAAATCCGATGTTTTGAATTGTGATGTTTTCAACTCTGTTGTCTGGTGTTGCGGCTGTCAGCAAGAGTGTTTCAACGGCAGGGACTTCTACATCGGCATCATTCAGATTTTCACCTTTTTCTGGATAATAATAGATTTTTCTTTCCTTGGTGTCGAGCCACCATTCTCCATGCGTATCTAAAAAATCCTTGCCCATCAGGTAAAAGGCAGAGTTATGACCATCCGAGGTTACCATTGGTGATGGCCATGGGTGCATAAAGTGGACGTGGCTTTCAGGTTGATGGAAAAACACTGCTGCACTATCGCCCATCGTCCTTATGTCTTTTATGCGGAGATTGGCAATGCACCACATCTCGTGAAGCACCATTTCTGCATTTTCAAGGTTTCTGATTTTCTGCACGGCTTTGGATGGGACGAATAGGCATTCTTTCTTCTTGTCAACCGACAAAATGCGGTTCATCTGTTCCCAATCCTGCACGTCTCTGGCTCTGATAGCCTTTCTGCCATTTACATACAACTGGCGAAATTCAAGTGGCTTGCCATTGAATACTGGTTGATTGGCAACAAACAGTTTACCTTCTTTTTTCCAGCCGCTTATTCTCACCCCGCCACTTATCACAGCACCATTTTCACCAATAATCCTTGTGCCGCTGTCCTCTGGACGGAGGATGATGCTTTGCAGCAGATTGTATGTTCCGTGCTGTAGCCTGATTGTGGTGGGAGTGGTGTCACCATGAATCTTATCCATCCTTGATTGTTGCAAGACTTCCTCAATACAGTATGGATTGCCAGGCGCAACCACATAATCCTTTGCAAACCCTACATTTGCAATCAGGCAAATCGCCGACAGAAGAAAAAAACGATTTTTCATAATGCTACAGGTATCCAGACAGTCATTTCGCCTTTGCCTCGGTTGCCCCACGCATAGTAAGGAACAAGGCGTATCTTGACTTTTTTCTTGTTTTTCCCGATTTCCCGATAAAGAGTTCCTGTCCATGATGATTCACTCCTGTCGTATGCATCGGTTTCAAGCGCAATTATTCTGCTGCCATCGATAGTTGTCTCAACGGTTTTGAACTTTGCATTCAGAGGTATTGCAATATCGTCAATCGACACATTTTCCAAGTCCATGCTCTCTAAACAATAGATTATCGGACCGCGCCGAACAGCCACCTGTCCGCGAGCTTCCTCCACCAATGGATTTGCTTCGATGAGTTTTGTCTGCATTTCTAAAGAAAGTTCGATTTCATCGCCAGTTTTCCAAGTTCGCTCTATTGCTATGTAACCGTTTTCGCTTGATGCATCACTCATTGCAACACCATTTACTTTGACGATGAATTTCTCACACCAAGCAGGTTTTCGCAGATTGAGTTTTATCTTATGATTTGCATTCAGATGTGTAAAAGTCAGTCGTATCTGTCCATCCCAAGGGTAGTCGGTTTTTTGTTCAATACCGATTTTCCCTATACCACCGATTTCCGTATTGAGTGTGTTTTCTCCATACAGATTGACGAAAATTTCCTGATTGCCGATTGAGTAGGCATAATCCTGCACTTCGCCTAGAGTACGAAGGGTATTTGGCGGACAGCAGAAGCAACTGATGTACTCAGCTCTTTCTTTTGGCCAACGCAAGGTGTAAGGCAAGTTTTCCGACACTCTCAATGGGTTGGTGTAGAAATATTTTTTTCCATCCAGACTTATTCCGCACAGAATGGAATTAAAAAAGCAGTTTTCCACAATGTCGGTATATTTTCCATCACCACTTGCCTCAAACATTCTCCAGTTGAACAGCATGTTTCCAATGTTGGCACAAGTCTCGTTGTGGGCTGTAGATTGTGGCAACTGATACGGTCTGCCAAAACTCTGGTGTACCTTCTGTATGCTGTCGGGCTTATAATTTGTACCATCTGGCGAAGTTCCATCATATAATGCACCACAAGCACCATTGATGTACATTTTTCTGTTCACAATGTCGTCCCAGATTGATGTAAGATTTTTCATCAGTTGTGCTTCACCTGTTTCAAGATACAGGTCAGCCACTCCAGAATAGAGGTAAGTTGCCCTCACAGCATGTCCCATGGCATTGTATTGTTCGCGGAATGGCCAGCGGTCTTGATTATCGTCTGTACCGTCGGGCACGCTTCCGCGGATGTCAATAAGTTTCTTTGCCAGTTCAAGATATTTCTTATTGCCAGTCTCACGATAAATCTCCGCTGCAGCCATGTAATGCGATGGACAAACGGCATTCTTTGCAAGTTCTGATGGATTCTTCATGCAGAATTCATACAGAAAATCGGCAGCCTTCACACCACAATCATACAAGGTGTTT
>JAZLEX010000275.1:0-8171 GCA_045615485.1 Prevotella sp. | reverse complement strand
TGATGAAATAGTCGTAAAGGTCGCCACCAACATCGCGTGCAGGGTTCAGATAGGCATAGATATTGATGTCTTTCCGTTCAGGAAATGGTGGAAACTTATGCGGAATGAGTTCCTGTTGTGCTTTGGCAGCCAAGTCCAATTCCCGTTGCATGGCAGCTTTGACCTCTGCCGTCTCGCGTTGCTCCTTAATGAATGGGCGCACTACGTATTTGATAGATAAGATGATAGCAACTAAAACTGTGAGAATAATAAGTAAAACAGTGATTAAATAATATATAATTTTCTGTTTTACTTTTGATATTATGATATTGCGGTCTGCCGAGAAGATTATTGTCCATCCCAAACGTCCCATAGTGCGCTTTTCGACTATGAGGTCATCTGGGTTTAGTTTGAGAATATAGTCATCAGGAGCAACGATGCATTTGCCGTCAGTTGCATAAATAGAAACGTCAACATCTTTGCGGGCTTTATGTTGTCTGACAATATTTTCCATCCACTCCAACCATACGATTGAGCAAAAAACAGCATAGCGATTACCATTTTTCCCCGATAATGGAATACTGTAATAGATTGCCTCGTGTTCCTTATTATTTATTTTAAGAGAGAATGGTTCTCCCCAATATTTTGTTCCATGATGATAGGATTCAGCCCAGTATCTGTTATCTGAATTCTCAAAAATACTTTCTTGAACATCTATTTTTCGGGTATTGTAATTATTCCGGTAGGCAAAACTGATGTAACGTTTGCCATCTGATTTCAGCTTTGCATCGTTGCTATAGTTTTCTTCAAAAATCATTGATGCAGCATCAATGCAAGCAATGTTTTTGACGGCTACTATCATAAGGCTGTCAATATCGCCTCCTCGTATAATCTGTTCACCGATAAGCGAAGCTGCTGTTTGTGTTGCGTATTCAATACGTGAGAGTCTTAAATCAAGTGAATGTATGGTTTCCTTTATCGCATGGCCAAGTTCGTTCCTTATTTCATCTTCGAAGAAGTTCCAATAATTGGTCGAAGCAGGAATTAGGATAAGACCCGATACAACAAATGCCGCACCAACAACCCATAGAATCAGTTTGGATTCTAAGTTTTTATTTGCTCCTGATAAGTTCCAAATCCGCTTATTCTTTGCCATACATTGTTTTTATCATAAAATTTGTAAAAAAATGCGTTATATAGAAGAAAATATATTATTTTTGTGCTCGTTAATTTTGAATAGATAATTGCATTTATAAAACTTCGACTGCAAAGTTACAAAAATATTGCAAATAAACAAATTTTTAGCGATAAATTCATTAAATAAATTATAAGATTATGATAATTGACATTAAACAGACAGCGGAAGAAGTGTTGGTGAAAATGACTGGAAGTCTTGATACACTTGCTTCAGAACAGAGTGAACAGCAGGTTGGGGAAATCGAAGCAATGGCTGACAAACCAATAGCAATTGATTGTATTGATTTGGATTATATTGCCAGTTCAGGTCTGAGATTATTATTACGTATCCGCAAGGCTGCAGCTGCAAAAGGTAATAAGGTGAAACTGATAGGAGTGAATGACAACATCATGGAAGTACTGAGGGTTACACATTTTGATAAAATGTTTGACATGCAGTAGTAAACAACAAAAAAAAGGAACTTCAAAGTTCCTTTTTTTTGCGGTGCGTACGAGACTCGAACTCGTGACCTCCTGCGTGACAGGCAGGCATTCTAACCAAGCTGAACTAACGCACCGAATGCCATCTTTTCGTTAGCGGATGCAAAGGTAAGCAATAATTTCTAACTGACAATAAAAACAGGAAAATTATAATGATTATTTAACCTTATTTAACAAAAAATTTCTTCTTCAGTTATAATTACATCACTTTTATCGTTATATGTGCCTAAATGTATTTTTGAATTTGGGTTTTTAGTTATTATATTTAATATATTGCTATAGCTGTATGAACTGGTGTCATAGACAACGTAGGTCTTTATATTTTCATCAATAAGACCAGTGGTGTCGAGATGTCCGTTTGGTAGTGTGCAATCGTTGCCAACGACAAAACCTGCCCGAAGTCCCTTTTCTCGTGCTTTTTTCATACATGTCTTTGTCATTCGCTCTGACCCAATAAAAATATATTCTGCATCTTCATGCACAAGATCAAGTAGTCCTAACTGCTTTTTCAGTCCCCTGCATTGCAGGTAGATATATGCCGCAAAGGCTTTGCATAAAATAGCCAATTGCACAGGAATAGTGATGAAAAAGCTAAGATGTCCATAGTATTTGCGGAAGAAAATCAGCATAGCCTTATAAAAGACGTGGACATAGCGGAAACTTGTCTTTTGTGTGCTCTCGCCTTTGTAATGCAGAATTTTGAGAGGAAGATACCAATTCTTGTAGCCAGCCTTTTTGATACGGTATGACATGTCAATGTCTTCACCATACATGAAATATGTGGTGTCGAGTAGCCCAATCTTGTCCAGCACACTTCTTCTTAGCATGCAGAAAGCTCCGCTAACCACATCTATCTCATTGTCTTGCTCTTTGTTTAAGAACGACATATAATACTTTGCAAATTTCCGATTGTTGGGGTATTTGCTGCATAATCCCGACATCTTATAGAATGAAGTCATCACGGTAGGCAGTCCACGGCGTGATTCTGGTGCAAAGAAGCCACAGGCTGAATGCATCATCACTCCACAACTACCGACATCAGGATGGGAGTCCATGAACTGGATAGCCTCTGTCAGCACATTTTCACCAATGAAAGTGTCGGGATTGAGCAACAGCACATATTCTCCCGTACTTTGACGAATAGCAGCATTGTTGGCTTTGGCAAATCCAAGATTATGATTTCCAGCAATGAAATTTACGTGTGGATAGCGCAGTTTCAGATATTCCACAGAGCCATCGGAAGAATGATTGTCGAATACGAAAATCTCGCGTTCCTTTTTAATATCATTAGTAGCCTTGGTGACAGTGTAGAGACACTGTTCAAGGTAATATTTCACATTATAGTTTACTATGATTACCGAAAGTTTCATTTACGGTTTTACGGTTTTGCGGTTTTACGGTTTTACGGTTTTCGTTATCAGCCTGTACTGAGCTTGTCGAAGTATTTTCGTCAGAGTCAGTGTCAGAGTCAGAGTCAGTGTCAGTTTCTTGCTTGATGCGTGATTTCGATGGTGTCAAAAAACACAGGCAAATAAGCAGTATTATTGCCATGTAACCGAATGATGGTGACATGAAGAGATAATATAATAATGTGTTGAGCAGCATGGGAAGAATAAGCACTTCAAGTCTGATTAGTGCCAGTTCCTTATATTTTTGCAATCTATCATCGGCTGCATCATATTTTTTTCGGATGAATTTTATCTTGAAGAATTTCATGGATAATGGTATGCTGATAAGGGTAAGGAGAATCATAATACTTTTTGTGATGTATTCCAGATTCACAGCGCCAGCATAAGTACCTTTCCACCAATTGAATATTCCAACTTCACACAAGACAACTATTGCTGTTGTGATAATAATCATTGTTATGAAATAACTCAGAAGTGTTTTATGAGTCTTCTGTAAATCAATTTCCTTCATATCTTGTACGGTTTAATATTGAACGTCCTAAAGTCAGTTCGTCGGTATATTCCAGTTCATCGCCTACAGAGATACCTTTTGCAATAGCAGTCATGCTGAGTTGCAGGTCGGGGCGTTGAGCAATTAGTTTCCCTATCATTCGATAAATGTAAAAGGCTGTTGTGTCACCCTCCATTGTTGAACTTAGTGCAAAGATTATTTCCTTGACATTGCCATTTTTTACACGTTCGCATAGCGATGGTATTTCGAGGTCGTTGGGTCCTATTCCGTCCATAGGTGATATTAACCCCCCGAGCACATGATAAAGACCATTAAACTGCATTGTCTTCTCAATGGCCATAACATCCTGAATATTCTCGACTACACAGACCGTAGAGGTGTCGCGTCTTGGATTGTTGCATATCGGACAGATGTCAGTATCGCTTATGTTGTGGCAAATTTGGCAATGTTTGATTTCTTTTTTCAAGGTGTTTATGGCATTGGCAAACATTTCAACTTCTTCATCTTCGCAGCGTAAGAGGTGCAGCACAAGTCGGAGTGCTGTCTTACGTCCTATGCCAGGCAGTTTCGAAAACTCCGACACGGCTTTTTCCAAAAGAAGAGATGTGAATTGCTGTTCCATCAAATTGGTTTTGCGGTTGTACGGTTTTACGGTTGTACGGTTATGAGGTTTAAATTGTAAATTGATTAAATCGTAAATAAATTGTAAATTGTAAATCTGTTTTGCGGTTTTTGTTATCGTTTTCGTTATCGTCAGTGTCAGTGTCAGAGTCAGAGTCAGAGTCGGTTTTGAGGTTATTAGGTTGTTAGGTTTTTGAGGTTTAGTTACCTTTGACTTAATGATGGTAATCTCAACCTTATAACCTTAAGACCTTAAAACCTTATAACCTATCAAGTTGGAGTTTGCGAAACTTGAGTCAGTTATAATTGTTCCTTGTTTATTGCTTCAATATAGTCCAACACCTCATCGCGTCCTTGTTTTGTCTCAGAGCTTGTAATATAATAAGGTGGTAGTTCTTCCCATGTTTCAAGAAGTTTTTTGCAGTAGGCATCAGCGTTTCTCTGAACAGCAGTCTTGCTCAACTTGTCGGCTTTAGTGAATACGATACAGAACGGAATCCCACTTGTACCGAGCCAATAGATAAATTCCAAGTCAATCTTTTGTGGCTCAAGTCTGATGTCGATGAGCAGAAAGACATTTGCCAGTTGTTCACGTTGTAGGATATACCCCTGAATCATCCGGTCTAATTTTTGGATTTCAGTTTTTGAACGCTTGGCAAAGCCGTATCCTGGAAGATCCACAAGATACCATTCATTATTGATAATGAAATGATTGATGAGCAGAGTCTTTCCTGGAGTAGCAGATGTCTTTGCCAGTTTTCTGTTGTTGCACAACATATTAATCAGTGAGGATTTGCCCACATTGCTTCGTCCGATGAAGGCATACTCTGGTTTTGTGTCGGAAGGACACATCGACACATTCGGTGAACTGATAACGTATTGAGCTTTTGTGATATTCATTGTAAACGGTTTTCGTTTTCAGCCTGTGCTGAGCTTGTCGAAGTATTATCGTTATCGTTCTTCTTCTTCTTCTTTTAGGTCTTCTGCAAAGTCGATGTTGTTGTTGACAATGATATTATACCATTGCAGCAATTTCTTGATGTCGCTGTCGTGGACGCGGTCTTGATCCCAATTTGGCAATACTGATGTGAAATAATCATGCAACTCATTTTTGTTTGCATTTTTATAGTCAAGGCTGCATGGTTTCCCGCTTTCCTTGTCGAGGATGTTTTTCAGGACAAATGCCAATTTTATTTCATTGTCTTCTGTGAACATGGCTATGTCTGCGAGTGACACAACTTTGTCTGAAGCAAATACTGGCAGACGCTTATTAGTGCCATCAAGTGATTCTACTACGAAGTTTTGGCGGCCACGAGACAACAATTTGTATAGTCCTGGCTTGCCTGATACGGATAATATTTTCTCTAACATAATTTAATTTGGTTGTTTAGTTATTTAGTCGTTTAGTCATTTAGGGTTAAATTCTTAATTCTCAATTGTCAATTATCAATTATTAATTATTAATTATTAATTATTAATTAATGCCTTGGCATTTTTCCATTCGGCTCTGTTTTCCCTACGGATTTCTTCTATACGCGATATGTGCATCCTTTTCGACATTTGAATCTGCTTGTAATACACAAAACAATCAATGAGGAAATACACTGCTACCTGAATCCACAATGCTCTGTATTCTGTAATAATATCGTTTAGGGTTGCTCCCATGGAATTTATTTTCACAAATCCGTTAATGCCGAATGTAGAAGGGAAAAGCCATGATATTGCTTTCCATGAACCAGCCAAAGAAGTTGACGGCCACAGAATACCACTAAGCATTAGCAACGGTACTGATGAGAATACTATAATCAGAATCACATTCTCACGATAACGTATCAGACACGCTATTGTCATCGCAAAGAAAATACACGCCAATAAGTAAGGGATTAGCAGTCCAATCAAGTCGCGTGGCAGTCCTATCTGTATAAAATGGAACATGTGCGGAATGGCAAGTGTAATGTATGCACTTACTGCTGCATAGATTAAGAAATAACTCATTCCCTTTCCGAATATGATTCTGAATATTCCATTATAATGTTTTTCTATTGGAATCAGCAGTTGATAACGATTGTTTTCGCGTGTTGTACCAGCTGATAGTCCTATACCAAGCAGCAATGTCTGCTGAATGATGAGCACCAGTACGCCTGGCAACAGATACGAGCCATAGCCTTCCTGCGGGTTGAACATCGCAATATATTCTGTCTTCATTGGAGCTTTTGTTAAAGCATCTTCGCGGTCGGTATAGTTACCCAATTTCTTAACCAGTATTTCCGAACCCATGCTTAGTGATACGTCGGTAAGCGAAATCATCAACCCTTTATAGTACAGAATACCGCTCATGTCGGCATATAGTCCGACGTGTGTCTGACGGTTGTTCAATATGTCGTCAGAAAAATCGGAAGGTATGGTGATTATTCCACGACATTTCTGCAGTCGTATCATTTCTTTGGCTTCCTCCATGTTGTTTGCATAGCAGAAGACTTTTATTCCTTGCGATGCATCCAGTTTGCGAATAAATTCACGGCTCAGTGACGTATGCGAATTGTCAATGATGACGGCAGGCACATCTTTTACCGATTCGTTGGTGTAAATCCATGAATAAAGCACAGGGTAGAGTAGGGGTACGAGGAAGAAGAATATCAGCACTCCCTCATCCTTGAAAGCAAGCTTGCTCTCTTCAACAAAGATGTACAATGCATCGTGCAAAGCATTAATCAGACCTCTTTTTTTTCTTGTCATGGTATATAAATATATGAAGAGAGCACCTTTTTTATTTTACTAAGCATCAGCAATGGCAGGAGAATAAATCCAAGCAGAGCAAGGAAATATGGCCATGAATAATAGACTGGGAATCCGTTGAGCACATTCATCTGGTAAATCATGAAATAGCTGCGGATTGGAAACAGCCATGAAAGAGCTTGCAGTGGTGGATCCATTGCTGTGACAGGAAACGTGAAACCTGCAACAGAGAAACTCAACACAGCCCATAGCGCGCTGACACTCATCGACATTCGTAATGATGGCACCAGTCCGAACACAAAAATACCAAAACCTTGTGCCGCCAACACCAGCACCAGTCCGAATACTATCAAGAACAGCCAACTGCAATTGTGCGGAAATGAATGGGCATAGTAGAGCCAATATTCAAATGTCCACATGATTAGCGACCAAATCAAAGTCTGTGGTAGCATTTTGCCCATTATTGCGATAACAATATTGTTGTTCGCCCTTTTCAGCCACATCTTGGCATGCTCAAATTTTATTTCTGCACCGATGGAATAGGTGGTTATGAGAAATATGAATAGTGCCAGACTGGCTGGTATCATGGTTGTGCTTAGATACACATTGTAGCTCAGCCAAGGATTGTTTGTCGGATGCACATCGGTGGTTATTGGTTGCAGGAGGGCTTTTATCTGTTTTTCCGTCAGTCCTCTTGCCTGCATTTGTGCAGCACCAAAGGCTGCCTGTCCCAATGTGGCAATGGCTCGCATGTCTTTGTAGGTAAGTGAACCAGCAACCATCACGGTTGAATTGTAGTAGAATGAAATCGTTGGCTGACGTTGTGCTATCAGCTTAGCCTCTGTTCCTGCAGGAATATAGAAGAAAGCATAAATCTCTCCTTTTTGTACTGCTTTGCGTGCTTCGCTTACACTCTGATAATGTGCCACAATATGCGATTCCTGAAAGGCATCAAGATTACGCATCAGTTTGCGGCTGGTGGCAGACTGGTCTTCATCAACAATACCGACAGGCATATCCGTAGGCAGTCCTTCTCCCATCAGGTTCGTGAAGAAAAAGATGAGAAAAAGAGGAATTGCCACCATGCACGCCCAGTATATTGGCTTACTCGCTAACAGGCTGCATTCTGCCTGCATGACAGCAAACAATGCCTTTAGGTTTTTCATTTATATTTCAGAATGAGTGACATACCTGGGCGCAAGCCTTCAACCTTTGTAAGCGGATGAGCACGGACTTCA
>JAZLEX010000274.1:0-6275 GCA_045615485.1 Prevotella sp. | reverse complement strand
ACTAAGAACTGCAGTTCCCTTTGCTGGTTCAGCTGCATTTGCAGCCATTGCACATACGAGTGCGATTGCGAAAGTAAAAATTTTCTTCATAATCTTCTAAATTTAAAAGTTTGTAAAAAATATTTTGAAATAAACATAATTCTAAATCGGTGCAAAGATAAGCATTCTCAAATGAACTAAAAAATATTTTTACAATATTTAACTATTTTAAGAATGCTTACCTACATTATTTTATTTTAATTGCCAAGAATTATGGCTGCTGTGCCTGTAATATC
This sequence comes from Prevotella sp., assembly GCA_045615485.1. Taxonomy (GTDB): domain Bacteria; phylum Bacteroidota; class Bacteroidia; order Bacteroidales; family Bacteroidaceae; genus Prevotella. The sequence continues at coordinate 6,000 of JAZLEX010000274.1, read as the reverse complement.
ATTAACATTTATAGTATCGTCTTCATTTACATCTGCATTATTAAAGCTAAATGAATCGGCTGCACCTGTCAGGATATAAGCTGCGATAGTTGTTATGTCGTTGACATTTACTTCGCCATCCTTATTAGCATCACCCTTCTTGCCTGCTGGAGGAGGAGGAGGAAGCGGCTGACCTGGACGACGATCAGCCCATGGGTCGCTGACATCCATCTTAAAGTCATCGTACTGATATTCATTCACACCATACGCTTTCATAGGGTTCGGATTCAAATCATCGCCACCATAAGAAACATCACCATAAACAGTTGCAGCATCCTCGTCCATAATAAGAGCTAAACCTGCAATAAGGATACGGTTTTTGATAGAAATCTGGATTGGAGTTTCCTCTGTCCAGGCAACTCTATCGCCCCATTTCTTATGATACACGTCGTAACCCGTAGCAGATGTATATCTCAACTCGCGATCTGGTTTGTCTATATATGGGAATGCAGATTCGCGCGTTGCAAAATAATATTGCATTGTGGCTTCCGTCAATCCATCAACATCAAAGTTCAGATACTCAGAACCATTATGGTTTTCGTCCATTGCAAGGAATGGTTCCATGGTTTTCGGATCCAACGTATTTGTAAGATCCACGGTCAACTTGAATGGATGGTCATAAATAGCATAACGAGGATAATTGTAACCTGCTTCATCATGCAAGCAATCATAGTTGAGGAAATCTTTCATTGTATATACATAAAATGCATAATCTGGATCCGATTGATCAGACAGCAATGTCGTACCAGCTTTCACCTCACGATATGATAAATTTGACACTGTATCTCCCTTAGCATTCATATACTGAGCTTCAAAACGACCAGTAAACATATCCTGGTGGTTGAAACGTCCGTCACGGGATTTATAGTTAGGCAGTGCTACGCAATACAATATCACTTTCTTAAGATGAGTGATACCATTTGTCACGTCAATTTCTTCACCAGAACCATTGAAGCATTTACCACCATAGAGTTTGATTTTACCTTTATCAAGCATAGGCAAGCGGTAATATCCATGAGGCAGAGTATAGCCTGTTTCAGGGTCGGTATAGTCTTCGCGGAAGGCAAAGTTGTAGCCTAAGTCGGAATCAATAGCAGTGGTTTCGTAATAGAAACCCAAATTATTGAAACCATTTGTAAGGCTTGCAGTAGTAAAAGGATATTCGCCTTCTTCATCAGCAGAGATTGTATCGGTTGTAGTATAAAAAACCACATTATCCGAAAGTTCAAGATTCTGTGCAAGCATGGAACTCGCAAACAAAATTCCTGCAAAAAAAGTAAATAATTTTTTCATACGCGTGTACTATTTAATAAGATTGTTTTATTTCGATGCAAAGTTAAGAAAAAACTCTCGTTTTTTAATTAATAATTGACAATTGATAATTGATAATTAAGATTTTTTAATAGTTTACGGCTTTTACTTGCAATCACCCTATGGAACTATTGAATTAATAGCCATTATTGCCATATTCGGCAGCATTGGAGATTTCGTCAAGGAAACTCTGCGGAATCGGGCGAACAAGGAACTTGTCAGTAAAGTTCTGGATAAACGGATTCTTGTGTGGTCCACCGAGATATTCCTGATTCAGCCAGCCCACACGCTTGAGGTCATACCAACGCCACTGCTCACCACAGAGTTCACGAGCACGTTCTTTCATTATGAAATCAAGGTTAAGACTTTCCGCACCCACTTCCATTGCCTGAGCATCAGTCGAGAGCGCAGCATGATGTCGCACAGCGTTTATATATTCCAAAGCTTTGTCCAAATGATTGTTTGCTGCCACTGCTGCTTCGGCGGCAATCAGATAAATGTCTGTCAGACGTATGATTGGAATATCCATCATATTGTACTCACTTGTCAGGCAATACTTGAAACAACTGTATTTTCTAAGTGACGGATACACCTTATCATAATAAGTGTTATCAGATATTTTTCCATCTGGCAGGTAAGTATTAGGACCTGCTGCAAGATACTTTGTATCCTTATAATCATCTAAATTCAAATCCCAGTTTGGAGTGAAGCATCCAAGAGCATCATCATCGCCTTCAATTTCAAGGAAATCAGCTGTCAAGGTTCCATTATCAGCATAATAGTTTACGCCTTGATATCTATCTTTGAAATCGGTTGCGATTGCTCCATTGCTTGTAATCGTATAGTATGCCTTGTCCTTTGCAGTTGGACGGCGGGCACCACTGTGCTTTTTGTATTCCACAGTATCCTTGCCATAGAATGCCCATGTAGCAAGACTTACTGCATATTCCTTGGCACCTATATAATATTTATAATAGAAACTATCGCTAAATCGAGTATCTTTGGTATCTGACTTTGGTTCAAAGCAGTCCTGCAAGAGATAGAGTGTAGGACGCCAGTATCTCGTATTGTCTCGGCGATAGCGAATACTATTACTGTTTACACCAAAGTTGGAAGCATAGCCTTCAACCTTCATGGCATAATACTGAGCAGTACGGCCACGGTTCTTAAACTCTGGATTGTGATATTCGTCATGATCCACAGCCTCAGTAAATACAAATTCCTGATTATTCTTGTTATTGTCATCAAGCCAACACCTTGTGCTGCCAGATTGGGTGGCTGTAGAAGAATAGAGCTTGTTCACACCATTTTCTATCACGTCAGATGCTGCTTCGTATGCCTTTTCAGCGCAGTTCACATATTCATTTGAGCCTTTTGCATAAAGACGCGAACGTTGCAGCCATGCTTTTGCGAGCATTGCCTTGGCAGCGTTTTTCGTCACCATACCCCTTGCTGGCTGTTTTTCAGGCAGTCCTGCGGCAGCAGTAGTGAGATCGGCGATAATCTGCTCATAGATTTCTTCCTCCGTATTGCGTGTTGCTACACTTGAAGCAGCTCCAGTGGCAGGAATACAAGTAGTGTTTAGGGTAACGTTTCCCCATTGTTCAACCAAGTGGAAATAGCAGAATCCACGAAGGAAAATGGCTTCATATTTTCTTGCTGTGACATATTTCACAGAGTCAGGACTGATAGAGTCGTTTTGGCTTGACTTCACTTTGTCAGCATAATATTCCACCGTATTTGCGAGCGCTATGGTTGAATAGCATGCTCCCCACAGCTTTGACAAGCAGTTTGCACTTGTATTCAAACCGACATAGTTTGTAAAATCGCTCTGGTTGGCATCTCTTCCGTCGTTAAGCCACAAGTCTGTACCAGATTCCATTGGAGCAATACCATCCACCTTGCCGTACATCAGATAGATATTCTCATAACAAGCATTTACCAAACCATCGAAACCTGATTCGGACGTAAAAACCTTATCCGTATCCAATGTGGAATAGTCTGTTTCGTTAAGGGCACATGATGCCATGAGTAGAGCAACTGCCGACAGCAAGAATAACAATTGGCAACTGATGACCGATAATTTATTTTTGATATATTTCATAGTTTTCTTATTTATTTAGTTTGAAATTTCATTATCTGTTACTTAAAATGATACATTCACACCAAAAACCATTGTTCTGAAAAGAGGATATGCATCCGTACACCCTGATTCAGAATCCATGCCCTTGAGCAGTTTGCGCTCTTTATTGATGATTATAGGGTTCTGGATAGTGCCATAAACACGCAGTTTCGTCAAACCGAGTTTGTCAATCAATCGGTTAGGGAATGTGTAGCCGAGAGAGATATTCTTAATCTTGAAGAAAGAACCATTTACGTATGTCAAAGAAGCCTTTTCTTCTTTGCGTGATTCTTTCATATCCTTTTCGAATTGTGGGCGAGGATAGCAATTGGTTGGATTGTCGTATGTCCAGTAATCATAACTTTCAGGTATATTTGCATCACTTGCATTATACCATCCAAGCAGATTACCATTTACCATCTGTCCCCAACGCATAACCATATCAATAGTCAAGTCAAAACCCTTCCAGGTAAACTGGTTTTGAAGTCCCATTGTCCAGTCTGGGACCTTATGGCCTAAGATTTGCTTATCAACTTCACTGAATGTGTAATTGTTCTCAGAGGTGTAATATACATGCTCACCATTTTCGCCATCCTCAGAAGGATTATAGTATGCGCCATGATATTCTTTAGTGATTTGATTTCCATTTTCATCTGTAAGAATATTTCCAGAATTGTCGCGAACAAAGCCTGTATATGTATAGTTAGGATCCCATACCAGATTTGTAGTTCCCAATCTCACGTCACCAGGCATTCTTCCAAAACATGCAGCCTTGTCCTCATCACCAATTTGCCAAATGCCTTCTTTCTTATAATCGAAATAGGTTGTTACAGGCTGACCGATAAACAAGCCTTTTGATTTTAATGTTTCAGCATTTATATTATTGCCAAGGTCAATTTCCTTAACTTGTTCCTTATTGGCAGCGAATGTAAACGTTGTACTCCAAGTAAAGTCTTTACTTACAACATTGCGTGTATTGAGAGTAACCTCAACTCCATGATTTCTTATTCGTGCTATATTGGAATACATCTTATATGCAGATGCACCAGTGAAGGAGCCATATACTGAAGGCAGGTCTTTAGCATAGAGAACACCCTTTGAGTCGGTAGTATAGTATTCCACACTACCATCAATGCGACTGTTGAAGAGAGAGAAGTCTATACCTATATTCCAGTTGTAAGACTTTTCCCAAGTCAATTCCTTATTACCAATGTATTCATCAAGGATATACGACATCACCTGTCCGTTGCCAAGGTTTAATTCATTAGGAGAATTAGTAACTTTTGTCAGTGAAACGTATGCAGGGATATTGGCATTACCAGTAATACCATAACCTGCACGCACTTTCAGATTATCCAACCAGTTGCGTGTTGACTCCATAAACGGTTCGTCTGACACACGCCAACCAAAAGAGAATGCAGGGAAGGTATCCCATTTCTTGAAAAGCTGGGAATATCCATCCCAACGGATTGATGCACTGACAAGATAGCGACCGAGGAAGCTGTAGTTCAAACGTCCCGCATACGACATTGACGATGTCTCAGAATAGCCCGAACCTACAGTTGGTCGAAGACCTGCACCAAGATTGTAATACAGGAAATCATCATAATCGAAACCTTCATTGTAGGCAGAAGAGTTTTCATGTCTTCCCTTGGAATACTCTGTCACACCAGTAATAGTAAAATCGTGTTGCTTGTTGATATTGAAATTATAAGTCAGCACATTCTGCCACATATAACTCCAACTATTTGATGTGGAATAAGTCGCATCTCGTGGAGCAGAACTTCCTGCAGTCTTGGCGTATGTATCAAGTCCCTGATATTTACCCGTTCTGCCGTTGCTCATCGAAGCATTGAAGAGAGTTTTAAATGTCAGTCCTTTGAATGGCTTTATCTCGATGAAAGGAGCAATCTTTATGTTAGTACTTTTGTTGTTGTTCTTGAATACGCCTTCCTGCTCATCTGCAAGCAAGTTCACGTAAGAGTTCATACCATCAATCGGATGAACCTTTATTGTGCCATCCTCGCTATATAAATCGCCTAAAGGCACCTGATTAAGAGTCTTGTTCAGATAACTGTTGCGAGCATTCTTGTTTCTGTACGACATCGTAGCCTGAAAACCTGCCGATACGATTCTGTTAATCTCATAGTTTGTACCTGCACGGAATGTGAACAGGTCGAGTTTATCGTTTTTGTAAAGACCCTTTTCGTTCTGATAGCCAGCGCTCATATACGACTGCATCTTGTCGCTACCACCGCGAACAGAAACATTGTAATTCTGTTGTACGCCTGTATGTAGAACTTCTTTTTTCCAGTCAATCCACTTATTGTTCAGATAAGCATCCAAAGCCGTTGACAAGCCTGCTGCCTGGAACAAGGCTTCTGTGTTTATGTCAACTGGAAGAGTATTGTTGATATTGTTTTTTGCCCTATACCCCTCCTGCAGATAGTCAATCCAGGCATTCTTGCTCAAGGTGGATGGATAAGAAGGCCATGCGTTTATACCGACGTAAGCATTGAAATCAACCT
>JAZLEX010000273.1:0-5285 GCA_045615485.1 Prevotella sp. | reverse complement strand
TGCACGTCCGGCACGGATACGCGACAAAGCCTCGTCAAGGTACATTGCAGCCATCTCCATCTTCTCCTCACAGGAGTTCAAAACTTCTTTTACTTCAGCCATAGTCTTTTTTAGTTTTTAGAATTAATGTTGCAAATTTAGCACATTTTGACAACACTACCAAAGAAATTAAGTAAATTTTGTTCAAAATGGTTATAAGGCTTGGGTTATGGCGTTATGGTGTTATGATTGATAAATATAAAAAAAGCTGCCGAAAATTTGGTAAAAAGAAATATAAATATTATCTTTGCAACCAGACAGTGAGCCCACTGATGGGTGGGCTTGAGGTCAAAATGATTTATTGGCAAACAACGCACCGCCTACGAGTTAGGCAAAGCGTTTGGGAGGACGTTACAAACGTTATCTTCTGGTTACTCAAATCTGGTAAATTTGGATCCAATTCGGAGGATGCGCAATGGACGGCCGCTATGGGGTAGTTATGTCTGCTACCTTATTATCATTATATATAATAAGGTGTTCTATAACTTATCTCGGCGTGGGCTTGCTGTTGCTTACCTTGAATTGGAGGCAATACCAGAGCCTGAGACCGGGGTAAGCGGGAAGTTTAGAACCCACGTCTTTTCATTTCCATCAATTTCAGTAAAACAAGTTTAACCGCCGAATCAGGGTCTCTATAGGCAATAAATTCTTTGTGCTATGGATGCTAAAATTGCAACTCAAAGATTGAAATGGATTAACGAAAAGAGTCCATAAGAACCTAATGCATGTCTAAATGAGGGCATGGTAAGATTAGCCACGATGAAGAAAATGCCGTGTTTGCTAACATTTGATTCAAAATTTATCAATAATTATTAAACTATTACATTATGAAAAAGTTTGTTTTTACATTTTCACTTTTACTATTTGCAGTTATGGTTAATGCGCAAATAGTAGTTCAAAACGATTTAACTATCAACACTAAACCTATTGTCGCACTGTCACCATTACAGGCAAATACTGCTTATGCGAAGAGTTTGCCATTTGCGACAATATCACTTAGTAGTTCTGCTAATGAAATAACTCCTGTAAATTTAACTCCAGGAGAGTATTCAGATGTGTACATTTATCTAACTAATGCTAGTACATACTGCGCTTTAGAAACAAGTCTGCTTTTACCTCAAGGCGTTTCAATAGCAAAAGCTGCACCATCAACACTGACAGACAAATATGATGATAGAGGCATATGCATCTACTATATTGGTTACAGTAATAAGGGGGAAGACGGCTGGAAAGTCCTTATATATGATCAATATGGAGGTGGTCTTACGAAATTTGGTATTGACGATGGAGCTGTGGCAAAACTTAAATTACACGCAGATAAAACTTACAAGGGTGGTACGGCATATATCGTGGGAACTATTATTACCGATCCTAAAACGGTACTCGAAGATGCTGAAATCTACTTTGGAAATACTAATGGCGTTTCAGCAACTTCAATATCATTGAATAACTCTTCAATCTCATTGATAGAGGGCACCACAGCAACCCTTACTGCAACTGTTCTGCCAAGCGATGCAACGAATAAGACTGTTTCTTGGAAAAGTTCGGACTCCAACGTTGCAACGGTTTCAGAGGGTATAGTAACTGCTGTTGGCAAAGGTACTGCCACTATAACTGCTACTACTAATGACGGCACAAAACTCTCTGCTACATGTACAGTTACAGTTTCTGACGGTGCAGATATGGCTGATACTGACATATCTAAATACTCTAATATCATCTACACCACTAATGAAACCGTACGTACGGGGGCAGCATTCCCAATGAATATAAAGATGAAGAATGCAGAAAACATCATCGGTTTCCAATTTGACCTCAAATTGCCAAAGGGAATGAGTATTGTATATGATACAAAGATTGAAGATTATGACATCAATCTCTCAACAGAACGTACTACTCTGAAACGCCATTCTCTTAGCTATCTGCCACAGGAAAATGGTGTTATGAGAATCGTTTGCACATCAGGTACTAATCAGACTTTCAGCGGAAACGATGGTAATATTGTTACAATCATGGTTAATGTTGATAAGGATATGGAGCCTGGCGAACATCCTGTTATAATTAGCAACATTGAAATGACAACATCAGAATTGAAGTCTGTCAACATCGACAACTGCAAATCTACGTTGACTGTGAAAGCTTATACACTCGGTGACGTGAACGATGACGGAAAGATTACCGTTACTGATGCGGCTTGTGTTGTAGCATTCATACTTGGTTCAAATACAGAAGACCTCATCCGCGAAGCAGCAGATGTAAATCAGGATGGTAAGATATCTGTCACTGATGCAGCATGCGTGGTTGATATGATTCTTAATGAAGGTGTATTGCCTGCAAAGGAATTTGATTTTGCCAATACTTCCGATGGCATGGTAGGTTTCAATAGTGATGCTGCTGTAAGAGGCAACTTTGCTGAACTCGATGTAAACCTTAAGAGCAATTATCGTGAATTTACAGGAATGCAATTCGATATTGTATTGCCAGAAGGTATGAAGATAGCAAAAACAATTGATGGGACACCTAACGTCGAACTAATTGGCGATACAAAAAGCCATAATATCTCTGCTGTTGAAAATGGTGATGGAAGCGTAAGAGTTGTTTGCTTCTCTTCAAAGAATGATACTTTCGAAGGCAACGGCGAGGCTATTGTAAGAGTTCGTGTTGCTGCAAATAATATGAATGGAATGGCTGAAGTCGGACTCAGAAACATTGAACTCGTAAGACCAAATCTCACATATTCAAACATTGAAGACCAAAGTACATTTGTAAACTTTGCCGACGTGACAGGTATTACTTCAGTTAACAAAGCAATAACAACCGATGGAAATGTTTATAATCTTAATGGTATGCATGTAGATGAGAACTATAAAGGAATTATAGTATTTAAAGGAAAGAAAATTATTAAATAAGAAGTTATGTTTAAGAAAAATATATTAACAGTTTTTGCGTTTGTCTGCGCTATCATATCACATAATAGCGTATGCGCTGCAAATGAAAACGAATTGTTTATAGAAGACTTCAAGGCGAAGGCTGGCGAACAGATTACGCTTTCGGTGAAGATGAACAATGTAGCAGAGATTACCTGCTTCCAATTTGACCTTTACTTGCCTAATGGTGTCACGATTGCAACCGAAGATGGTGAAGATTTGATAGATCTTAATCAGGAACGTACGACATACAAAAAGCATACGCTGAGCTATATGAAGCAACCAGATGGTGCTATGCGAATTGTCTGCAATTCAGGTACAAACAAGATTTTTTCTGGCAATTCAGGCGAAGTTGTTACTGTTGTAGTCAATGTATCAGAATCAATTGCCGATGGCGAATATGAAATCTCGGTGAAGAATCAGGAGTTGACTACGCCAACACTTATAGCATACAATGTGGAAAAGACGACTTGTAAAATGACAGTTGGCAGCCAGCAGGAGGCTTTGTATGGCGATGTGAATGGTGACGGGGTTGTTGACGTTGCAGATATCACCGAAGTAGCAAAAGTTATTCTTGGAATAAAATAAGTTCTTTTCGCTACTATAGGCAAGGAGGCAAATGCAAACATAAAAAGGCATTTGCCTCCTTTTTATACATCAACCTCAGCACTACAGTTTTATCAACCTCCTGTCACCCTCTGCTCCCACAACGTTATCATTTCTCAGAACGAATGCTTACAAAGTAGTAGGCAAATGCCTTTTATGATTAGCATTTACCTCCTACCCGATTGCCACAAAACTGGCAGAAGTAATTCCAAGCTTCAATCAGTTGCACGCATACTGCGATACGCATACTGCGATAAGGCAGAAAATGCAAAAAAGTAAAATGTAAATATATAAATATGTAAATAATTTCTTATCTTTGCAGTCCGTTATGAAAAAGATTCTTATTACAGGCGCAAGTGGGTTCATTGGAAGTTTTATTGCTGACGAGGCTCTGAGACGTGGCTTTGAAGTGTGGGCTGCGGTGCGAAAGACAACCAATCGTAAATACCTTGCCGACGAACGAATAAACTTCATTGAGCTGGATTTCTCGTCGAAAGAGCAAATGAAGAAAGCTTTCCAAGGTATGAGTTGGAACTATGTCGTGCATGCTGCAGGCGCAACAAAGTGCTTGCACCGCGAAGATTTTTTCCGTATAAATGCCGATGGAACCGACAATTTTGCGCGTGCACTCATCGAATCAAATGCTGTGCCCGAGCGTTTTGTTTTCCTCAGTAGCCTCAGTGCTTTCGGTGCAGTGCGCGAACAACTCCCCTTTATCGACATTAAGGAAACCGATACTCCGCAGCCTAATACGGCATACGGTGAAAGCAAGATGCGTGCAGAGCAGATGCTCGACGCATTGAACGACAAGATGGAAATCGTCGCCTTGCGCCCGACTGGCGTATATGGTCCGCGCGAAAAGGATTATTTCATCATGGCAAAAAGCATAAAGCAACATATTGATTTTGCCGTAGGCTACAAGCCGCAAGAGATAACTTTCGTCTATGTGCAGGACCTTATGAACGCTATTTTCCTTGCTCTTGAGCGTGGGAAAGGTGGAAGGAAGTACTTTATTTCAGATGGGAAAGTGTATCGTTCCACAGATTTCAGCGACTTGATACGTCATGAATTGGGCGACATACGTATGTTGCGCATCAAGGCTCCCGTATGGTTCCTGCGAGTTGTGTGCACACTTGGCGAGCTCTATGCGCAGATGACAGGCAAGATGACCGCACTGAATAAGGATAAGTTCAACATACTTCGCCAAAGGAATTGGCGATGCGACATAACTCCAGCAATAGAGGAACTCGGCTATAAGCCTGAATACGACTTGTCACAAGGCGTAAAGTTGACGATGGAATGGTATAAAAAAGAAGGATGGATATAAGATGGTTGATGGTTTTCGGTTTTTGGTTGTGGGTCAAATAGTAAATTGATGAAACCATTAGTCATCGGTCAATATAAGAGTATGAATAAACTATTAAAGAATATATTTGCAATTGAGAAGAAACCACGCAAGGGATTGATTCCTTTGGAGTGGGTTGTGATAGGATACATTGTGTTTACTTTCGTGCTTTTTATCGTTTTGCGCACAGACATCCCTAATCCCGATGCTATAATCTCGCTACGCGTTCAAGCCATTGCCATGACCGCAGCACTATGGTTTGCGTATCGCTGCATACCATGTAAGTTCATCTTTATGCTTCGTTGCTGTCTGCAGATGGCTCTGCTTGGGTCTTGGTATCCCGACATCTATGAGTTCAATCGTGTGTT
>JAZLEX010000272.1:0-4835 GCA_045615485.1 Prevotella sp. | reverse complement strand
GAATGAAAATAATCTTGATGCCATCCATGGAAGCACTCAAATCATTATTGCTCCAGGTTATGAGTACAAGATTGTGAAGAAACTGATTACAAATTTCCATCAACCACAAAGTACACTTCTGCTATTGGTGAGTGCATTTGTGAATGGTGACTGGAAACGCATTTACGATTATGCCATGGCACACGATTTCCGATTCTTGAGTTATGGCGATTCATCTTTACTGATACCATAATTGATAATTTCCGCAAAACAATTTCTGATTTATGAAAATTCCATTTCTTTCCTTAAAGGACAATACAGCAAGACACGCTGCAGAATTGCATGAGGCAATCAATAGGGTAGTTGACTCAGGGTGGTATCTCCAAGGCAGTGAAAACGAATTGTTTGAGAGAAACTATGCCAAGTATGTTGGTGCAGAACATTGCGTGACGTGTGCCAACGGACTTGATGCGTTGATATGGATTTTCCGTGCATACAAGGAAATGGGTGTTTTCACCGAAGGAGATGAAATTATTGTACCAGCGAACACCTATATTGCTACAATTCTGTCAATTACCGAGAATGGGCTTGTTCCTGTCCTTATTGAGCCAAAATGGGAAACTATGGAAATTGATGACGATGAGATAGAAACGCATATTACGCCACGGACAAAAGCGATTTGTATTGTTCATCTGTATGGCAGAAATGCTTATACTGACACGATAGGGAAGCTGTGCGAGAAATACGGCTTGAAACTAATAGAGGATTGCGCCCAGTCGCATGGACTGAAGCGGAATGCAAACAAGTCGGTCTGTGCATGGAGTTTTTATCCAGGAAAAAATCTCGGTGCTTTTGGCGATGCAGGTGCCGTTACCACTAATGATGCGGAAGTAGCAGAATGTGTGAGGACTTTAGCCAATTATGGCAGTTCAAAGAAATACGTTTTTAAATACACAGGGCGTAACTCCAGAATGGATGAGATACAGGCGGCAATATTGAATGTGAAGTTAAGATATCTGGACGAAGAAAACGCTCAACGACAGAAAATTGCCAATTATTACTATGATAATATAAACAACCCATCTGTCACGTTGCCAAGTCGATTGCCTGCCGATAAGTGTGTCTATCATCAGTTCCCTGTGTTTTGCAAGGATAGAGACAGACTGCAACAATATTTGATGGAGCATGGAATAGGTACATTGATACATTATCCAATTCCACCACACTTGCAAGAGTGCTACGCTGGAAAGTTGCATTTGTATGGGAAAATACTTGGCAAAGGCTCTTTGCCGATAACAGAGCGTATCGCACACGAAGAACTGAGTCTGCCAATAGCCCCCACCCTCACATTGCAGGAGGCAACGTATATTGCAGAGGCAATAGGTGGTTTTAACCGCCATAAAGAAACCTTGTCTCTACCTTAACTATACCGTACAGTCGGACTTAAGGCGGAGATAAGGCGGAGATAAGGCGGAGAACAAGCGGTTGCGAGGCTTTTTATGATAGTTGAGTCATAAAAACATGATATTACTGGTGAACCTTTTTGAGAGAAATAAAAAAATGAGGTAAAAATACTTTTTTTACCGAAATAATTTTGTGTTAATAAAATAATTTATTACCTTTGCCGCGCAAATTTACAAGTATGTTATTTTTCAAGAAAAAAACCATCGAAAGTTCAGGGTTCTTCACCGATTTTACCGATTATCATTGCCATATTTTGCCTGGCGTTGATGATGGTGTAAGCACGATGGAAGATTCCCTTGCGATACTCAAACGTTATGAAGGTCTGGGTGTCAGGAACGTGTGGTTTACTCCACATATAATGGAAGATAATCCCAATAAAACTGATGATTTGAGGAAAAGATTTGAAGAGCTGAAACAGGCTTATGCCCAAACAGAGCCTTCTGAAGGAGCAGAAAAGCTGAATCTTAACCTTGCGGCAGAATATATGATGGACGGTCTGTATGAAGAGCGGCTTGAGGCAAAGGATATTCTGACTCTTGAAGAAGATGATCAAGTCTTGGTGGAGACGAGTTATTACAACCCGCCGATGGATTTGATGGGTATTTTGAAAAGAACAAAGTCCAAGGGCTATTTCCCGATATTGGCTCATCCTGAAAGATACATGTACATGCAGGAACGTGATTATGAGCAATTGAAGAAATTGGGCGTTTGTTTCCAACTTAATCTTGGGTCGTTAAGCAACGGATATGGCAGTCATGTAAGAAAAAAAGCAATCTCAATGCTGAAAAAAGGATGGTATGAATATCGCGGTACCGACTGTCATAGAATGAGTATGATAGATATGATAATGAGAGCAAAACTGCCAAAAGTTTTAAGATAGAACTGAATAAACATCAAATAAAACATAAAAAAATGAAAAAAACTAATCAAATTTTATTTTCGGGCATGTTCCTGATAGCGATTTTTTGTTTGACATCCTGTAGCACATATAAAAAGGTTGCGTATTTTCAGGACGTCACTTCTCAGTCAAAAATTCCCGTTCAAGCCGTTTCGCCTTTGAAATTTCAGCAAGGCGACAAGTTGTATGTTCAAGTCAAAGTGCAAGGCAACGAGGTGTTGAGTTCAATGTTTTCAATGTTGAGTGGTTCTAGTTATTCAAATGTTACATCAACGTCGAATACTCCATACGGATACACCATTGATTCAAAAGGAAATATTGATTTTCCAGTGGTAGGAACCATACATCTTGAGGGGTTGACAAGAGATCAGGCTGAAGAGGTAATAAAAGCAGCAATCCTCAAAAGTGGTCAGGCAAAAGAAGTTACGGTTGCGGTATCATATCTGAATCTTACTATCAATGTCATGGGTGAAGTGGCAAGTCCTGGAAGTTATTCAATTGAAAAAGACCATGTAACAATATTGGAAGCAATTTCCATGGCACGTGATTTAACAATCTATGGCAGACGCGATAACGTGAAGGTTTTGCGTCAGGAAAACGGACACCAGAACATCTATACTGTGGATTTGACCAATATTACAAAATTGATGAAATCTCCAGTTTACTATCTCAAGCAGAATGATGTTGTATATGTGGAACCAAATAAGGCTAAGGCGCAAAACTCTGAAATCGGTAGTATGACAACTCTTTGGTTCAGCGCTACAAGCATTTTGATATCAATAGCTTCACTCGTTGTTAATATTTTGAATTAGTAATACTATGGCAGCACAGCAAATACAATCAAACACTCTTCAGACACAAAGACAAGGTGCTGAGGGAATGCAGATTAAAGAATGGATATACATGTGCCTATACCAATGGCACTGGTTTTTAATTTCAGTAGTAGCATGTCTGGTTCTTGCCTATTTGTATGTAGCAAAGAAACAGCCAATTTATACCCGTACGGCATTAGTCGAGATTAAAAACGATAACAATGGCAAGAGTATAAGTTCAAGAAATTCACAGATACAGGATTTGGGACTTTTAATGTCAACATCCTCTGTAGATAATGAAAAATACATGTTTAATTCACCCGACTTGATGTACGAAGTCATTAAGCGGTTGGACTTGCAGTATAATTATCTTGTCAAGGGCAGACTGCGTTCTCAAACACTTTATGGGAAAGAGCTTCCGTACAAGACAATAATTTCAAATTTGGAAGCAGATGACTATGTGGCTTTCACTATGGAAGTAAATGGTGATGACCTGACGATATATAATTTGAGGAAGAATAAGATAGAATTTGAAGGCAAGGTAACTGGAAAGATAGGAGAGCCAATAAATACAGCAGCGGGCAAAATCCTTATATCGACAACGGGAGTCATCAGACCTGAAAAACAGACTGTATATGTAAGCAGAACTGGTATGACAAATACAGGTAATGCTTATTTAGGCAAAATGAGTGTTAACATTGCAGAAAAACAAGCTGACGTGATAAATCTGACAATAAATGATGTGTCTGTTCAGCGTGCAGTAGATGTGCTTAATAATCTGATAGCAGTCTATAATGAGCGTTGGGTGCAGGATAAAAACCAGATTGCTGTTGCAACTTCCAAGTTCATACGCGATAGACTGCTGCTTATAGAAAGCGATTTGTCGGGAGTTGACGAAACAATCTCTGAGTTCAAGAGCCAGAACCTGATGCCAGATGTTGTAAGCACTGCTGAAAAGTATATGGAGAAGGATCAGAAAATTCAAGAGCAAGTGCTGACGTTGAATAATGAATTGGAAGTGTCGAAATATCTTAAGTCATTTCTTTCAACTTGTGGTAAGAATGACTTTATTCCTGCAGGTACAGGTGTAAGTTCGGCTGCCATTGAAGCAGAAATCAAGACTTATAATGACTTTGTTATTAAGCGGCAGAGCCTTGTTACAAACAGTAGTGCAACAAACAACTATGTAAAAGAACTGGATATGCAGATTGCTACCATTCGCCAAAGTATATCAAAGAGTTTGGATAATCAGATTGTATTGCTGAAAAAACAAATCGACAATTTCGAGAAAAACAATTCGCTGACTCAGTCAAAGATAGAGTCTGCACCAAGGAAGGCAAAGATTTTGTTATCGGTAGAACGACAGCAGCAGGTAAAGCAAAGCCTGTATATGTATTTGCTGCAGAAACTGGAAGAAAACGAATTGTCAAAGGCATTTACCGCATATAATACGCGAATAATAATGTTGCCAAACGGTAGTCTGTTGCCAACATCACCAAAGACAATGCAAATCAGACTTATTGCCCTGTTGTTAGGTTTGTTGATTCCATTTGGTGTCATTTATATGAAAGAAACTCTTGTGTCAACAGTTCGCACCAGAAAAGATTTGCAGAATGTTGTCACAATACCATTCGCTGGAGAAGTTCCACAGGCAGCACCTATATCGAATTGGCGATTGCCAT
>JAZLEX010000271.1:0-4381 GCA_045615485.1 Prevotella sp. | reverse complement strand
ATTCATTCTTTGAAGTGTTTCCAAGCCGGAAGTAGTTGCCTCCATCCTGCCAGGTCTGACTACTCTGGATGCCGGTAGTACTTCCTTCGGTCGTCCATCCATTCCATTTGTCGGAAGCGGCTGGGTTCTTGATGAAACTTGACAGATTCACCTCTGGCGCATTGATGACAACGGCAAAGGTATCGGTCGTCGCTCCTGTCCATCTGCCATCTTCTGTACAATATTGCGTGTGCAGCACATTCTTGGTTGCAAGTCTCATGTGCCCTTCGCCGTCATCTGTCATGGTGATAGTCTCTGGGGTAATATCGGTTATTACGTCCAATGCTTCAAGTTTTGTTTCAAATGTGAATGGAATAACGACAGGGGATACTGTCTTCACGACACTTTTGCTGGTTGAGTCGTTGAACCAATATCGATACGCCTTGATACCATCTTTCCATTGCCTTTCAGGCGAAACAAGGAAGTAACTTGTCTGCGGTGCAGACCAGATGCCGTTCTGGTCTGTTGCGCGGAACGAGAGCGAATGAAGACCTGTAGGGAGTGTATTTACATCTAATGAGAGGTCGATGACACCATTGTAGCCCTTGGCCTGAACTTTTTCATTCTGCCTGTTGTCAAGCCAGTACTCGTATGTATTCTGGATGTCAGAGCCTTTCTGACGTATAGGCACAAGGAAGTAGCTTGTCTGCGGTGCTGACCAGATGCCGTTTTGGTCAGTTGCGCGGAACGAGAGTGAATGAAGGCCTGTAGGGAGTGTATTTACATCTAATGAGAGGTCAATTGCACCGCTGTAGCCCTTGACCTGAACTTTTTCATTCTGCCTGTTGTCGAGCCAGTACTCGTATGTACTATGAATACCCGAGCCTTTCTGACGTATAGGCACAAGGAAGTAGCTTGTCTGCGGTGCAGACCAATGTCCCATGTCATCCTTATAGCGGAAGGTAAACGTATGTAGCCCTGTAAGGAGTGTACTGATATCTACATCAAGGTTTATTGTCGAGCCTTGATTATTGGCAGTAACTCTTTCCGCAGCATTCTGATCCAACCAGTATTCATATTGCGAAACACCCTGAGAGGTTGACCCCTTGTCAATGCAGTAGAAATACGACGATGATGGCGAACTCCATTTTCCATCACTGTCCTGGGCTCGGAAATAGAGTGCGTGTAGTCCGTGGCAGAGATTGCCCACATCTACGGTAAACTCCAAATTTCCAGTTTCCGTTGCCCGTTTCGTCCGTTCTGCATGACCCGTGTCCAACCAATACTCGTATTTCGTAATCTGCTGTGCCATGGCTGTAAGCCCAAGGCATAGCATCAGAAATGCAAGAATCTGTTGTTTCATAAGTCAGATTACTTTTGTGCTTCGATGACGAACTTGACTGCGAGTTTTCCGTTGGCATCCGACTGTGGAGCCACTGTCTTCTGGGTGATTTGCGGAGTTGAAGGCACATCTGTGAATGGCATACTGCCACCATGAATACCTACTTCAGTACCATCCATGCCTTTTATTTTCTTGCCTTCCTCTGTAAGGGTTAATGCACTTTGATAGTTAGCATTTGAATCACCGAAATATTTGTTTCTAAAATCAGCTGTATAACCAGAGCCATCACCAACGTTACCTTCACTAACAACATTGCTGATGAACCCCCCACGAGTATTAATTAAATTGTAAAAGTATGAGTTTGTCGTAGAACTTGAAACAGGTTTATAATACCAATATCCGCTGCTATAACTGCCACCACCATATTCAGAATAACTCAAAATACAATTCTTAAATTGGAAATGAATTACACTATCGTTACACCTTTTAATCACACAATTCTCCGCTACCCCATCCTCTGCATTGGAATTTGAACCATAGAAATCATCAATCGCACAGTTCCTGACAAGTGCCGAATGAGACACTCCCGTGAGTTTCAAGATGTTCATGCGGCAATGCAGGAAAGTCAGGTTATTGCTTTCGCTCTTTACTTCTACATTACTAGTCATCAGGCAACGTGCGATAGACATGCTTGCCACATTGCCTTGTATATAGAAATTGTTGTACGTACAGATGCCTTCAATGTACAGTCCGCTTTCACCTTCGGGAAGATTGATATTCACATCCCCGATAAAAAGCGTTTTATATCGGTTGTTCTTCACGTCTTGAACGTAACCTGCTCCCTGGATAGTTACAGCCTTGTCGATGGTGGCAGAGTTGAAGTTGCCACCAGAAAGGGAAATGACATCACCCTTCTGTGCTGCTGCCATTGCACTCTTGAAACCATCGGGACCATAGAATGCCTGCATCTCGCTACCGTGCTGAACTGTTACCAACTGTACATCCTGTGCCTTGGCACATACAAAAGCCATAATCATCATGGCTGTTAAAATAAAAAACTTTTTCATAAAAGCTAACTTATTAAGGTTACAAGATATTTTGATTATTTTTACTTTGTTAAAAAACATATCCAATAGTAAATATATGCGACATGGAGTGATCGTTTGAGTCTCCAGAGAATGCCTTTTCGTATCTATATGAATACTGGGCTTTAAGTTTCCAGTAATTGAATGAAACTTGTCCTCCGAATCCATAAGTACAATTATCAAAATCAATATCATCATTGGTTTTTGTTGTTGAACTGTCATTATCAGTAACTTTATGGTAAACCTTCTTACCACCATTTTCGTAGAATGGCGAATATGATATTGTTGATCCATCTTCAATGGTTGCTTTTGTATGTATTGGGAGACCCACAAGCCCAAGTGCACCTACAGACATTCGATATTGAGTCTTTGTACCGAACGCGAATTGATATCCGAGAGTAACAGGAATTGTAACATTGTAGCCTTCTGTCTTTCTATTATCGTAGCTACTATAATAACGAGTTGTTTCGTATTTTACAAGTTTTCTACCACTAAGGTAGCTTCCTGTTTCTTCAGACATACTGCTGGATGATTTTTCATAAGAATACTTATACCTATTGAATTCAAGTGCTGGCTTGACAAAAAATGTGTTAATTTCTTTAGATAGTGAGAACTTCACTTCACCGCCTAATGTAAAAATTGGCTTTGCACTGAAATCATATCCATCTTCAATCATTTCGTCATGTTGATCTCCACCGCTATTAAATATTCCCAAACCACCATATACAGAATATTCAATATGTTTCTGTGCAAACAAACTTTGTATTGTAAACATACTCAATATAACAATAGCAAGTGCAAATTTGCATAATAAATGTTGATTGTTACGACAATAAGATAAAGTTTGAATAAATAAACTGTGAATTAATGAACAACGCGATACAAAAATCGCAACACTAAATTTACTCATAATGATACATTTTTTAAAATGAATAATAATATTATATAGTTAAAAAAATAAATACAGTGCCTTGATCTTCCCGACTATCACCCTTTGCCGAGTATTTAATAAGTTCGTTATGATATGAAAAGAGCGTGGGTGACTCGTACTTGCTCATCCCGCTCGCAGGTTCTGGAATACCCGTATAAAAGGAATAGCATTCGGTTAGCCCACGCGACAAGTTACATACTGTCGTATATAACCTTCCCGTGAACGCTTCATGCATCATCTTCATTTATACTCAAATTTTCCAGATTTGCAAGCAGAAGACAACGTCGAAACGACTTTTCATCGGCTTCACCCTATGTGGGATCAGCCGCTTTTTCCATAAAATTCGACCCGCCAGCCCATTTGGACTAACCAATCGGTTGCAAAAGTAATGATATTTTTGCTTTTTGCCAAACTTTTGGCGATGTTTTTTTGTTTTATCAAAAGTCAGAAGATATAATTTTGATAAACAATGTTTTTATACCTTAATTCTGCAGCACTATATTATAATATTTTCCAACTTTCGCAAGTTCTTCAAACTCTCGAAACTCAAGGAGTTAAGAAGATAAGACAATCGTTGTACTTGGTTGTTTGTTTGGTTGATTGGTCGTCAGGGCTAACGTCTTAACTTCTTAGGGTCGCAGAAACCTGTCCCCGCGACCCTTGTTAGAGATGTCTATCGGACTCCATGTTTTTTTATTGTTGGGGTGAGCGTATGGCTTTTATGGGATGAACGTTATTGTTGGAGAAAAACTGTAGCAGTTTCCTGTTGAAAACTGCTACAGTTTTCACATGAAAACCGTAGCAGTTTTTCTTCAATTATAAGCATCGTCCATGAAAAGATAAACGGACGACCTCAGATTGCCAATGGGCGAACCTGAAAGCATATTATATTTCACGATTGTTCAGGAGATAGTAATCGAGAATGACTATTGCAGCCATTGCTTCGACTATTGGCACTGCTCGTGGGGCAGCACATACGTCGTGACGGCATTTCATCTCGCGTCCCAACGATGGGATTGGCTTGAATGCCACACGGAAGTTTAT
>JAZLEX010000270.1:0-5725 GCA_045615485.1 Prevotella sp. | reverse complement strand
TCTGCTACCATGGTGGAATGTATCGTGATGTTTGGCTGATTGGCAAGAATGAAGTATCGATAGATGAAGTGTTCATGCACTATGACAACTTTAAGACTGCAAAAGATGGCGAGATAGAAAAGGTCACGGTGAATTTGGATTTAGGGATTCAGGGATTTAGGGAATCAGGAAATCAGGAAATCAGGAAGAAACCGCAAACATATTCCCTAAAAGTGATTATTAAGGATGCAGATGGAAGGGTGGTAAGAACGATAACGAAAACTATTTCCCATTCCTCATCAGAGTCAACGAGTCAACGAGTCAACGAGTCAGAGTCAGAGTCAGCGTCAGTGTCAGCGTCAGCCGTCAGAGTGGTTTCAGCCCTAAACAAGCCTCATTTGTGGAGTCCAGAGGATCCTTATCTCTACAATGTGGAACTGCGGCTGAAGCAGGGCAAGAGGTGCATTGACGGTGGAATGGTGCGCATGGGCATAAGAAAGGTCGAATTCAAGGGCAAGGAAGGATTCTGGCTGAATGGCAAACCATATCACAAACTGATTGGTGGCAATCGCCATCAGGATTTTGCATACATAGGCAATGCCATGCCGAACTCGCAGCAATGGCGCGATGCCAAGAGACTGAAAGATGCTGGCATGTGCATAGTCAGGGCTGCACACTATCCGCAAGATCCTGCTTTTATGGATGCCTGCGATGAATTAGGACTGTTTGTGATTGTGCCTACTCCTGGTTGGCAATTCTGGAACAAAGACCCTAAGTTTGCCGAACTGGTGCATCAGAACACTCGCGATATTATCCACAGAGACAGGAATCATCCTTGTGTGCTGATGTGGGAGCCGATACTTAACGAGACTAATTTCCCGAAGGACTTTTCTGAAAAAGCCCATCAGGTGACAATAGATGAATACCCATATCCTAACCGACCAGTGGCTGCTGCCGATATGAAGTCGGCTGGAGTGAAGGAGAACTACGAAATAATGTATGGCTGGCCAGAAGATGTGGATAAGAGCACTACACCAGCAGATAAATGTGTGTTTACACGTGAGTTTGGTGAATATGTAGATGACTGGTATGCTCATAATGCCATTAATCGTGCTCCGCGTTTCTGGGGCGAGAAGTCAATGCTTGATGCTTCGTTGAGCCTTGACAAGACATACAAGGAAATGCTTCCTGACAAGAAGCAGTTTATTGGTGGTTGTCAGTGGCATCCGTTTGACCATCAGCGCGGCTATCATCCAGACCCATATTTTGGAGGTATCTATGACGCATTCCGCCAACCTAAATATCAGTTGGCTGCCTTCAAGGCAAATAGTCTGATGAGCGACGAGCCATACTTGTTCATCGCTCACGAGATGATGCAGTTTTCGGGTGAGGATGTTGTGGTGTTCACAAATTGCGATTCCGTGAGACTGACAGCATTTGAAGGCGACAAGGTGCAGACAATATCAGGCAGTCCTGCAATATTCAAAGGCTTTTGGAATTTCTGGGATGCCCGCAGATACTCATATTCAAAACGCAACTGGCAGAAAGTGTCGTTGGTGGCAGAGGGATTCAAGGATGGCAAGGTGGTATGCACAGAAAAGAAGATGCCTGCCCGTCGTTCTACAAAACTGCGTCTGTATGCTGATACATTAGGCAAGGATTTGGTTGCCGATGGTTCCGACTTCATTGTCGTAGTGGCAGAGGTTACGGATGATAATGGAAATGTGCGCCGACTGGCAAAAGAAAGTGTGCTCTTCACAGTGGAAGGCGAGGGCGAGATTATTGGTGGTGCTGAGATAGGTGCTAATCCTCGAACCGTGGAATGGGGAAGTGCACCAGTATTGATACGTTCAACCACCACACCAGGAGAAATCAAGGTAATAGCCCGTTCACAGTTTGAGGGCATCCATGCTCCGACTGCCGATACATTAGTAATAAGAAGTAAGACTCCTTCAGAGCATTTTTACTATGAACAAAGCATAATTCACAACGATACCGCAAAACCGCAAAACCGTAAAACCGTAAAACCGCAAAACCGCAAAACCGATATCGACAGAAACAAGTTGTTGGAAGAAGTGGAAAAGCAGCAGCAAGATTTCGGAACAGAAAAATAAGGAACTCAAGTTCCGCAAGCTCCAACTTGATAGGTTATAAGGTTTTAAGGTCTTAAGGTTATAAGGTTGAGATTACCCTCATTAAGTCAAAGGTAACTAAACCTCAAAAACCTAACAACCTAATAACCTCAAAACCTAAAACTTGAGCACATGCGAAAGTTGAATAGATTTATATAAAAATAATATTAAAATTGAGGGGAAACTTTTTGTTTCCTCTCTTTTTTTTGTATATTTGCAGCCGTAAAATTAAAATATCATGAAAAGAGTATTATTCTTAGCGACTGCTTTATTGTCTTTTTGCACATTACAGGCAAAAGTGATAAAGCCTAATGACGCAATGACTTTCGCAAAAACATTTTGCGAAAAGGTAAATCCACAAACCGAGGTGATGAACCAAAACTGGAAACTTGCATATACCGAGTGTTCTGCGAAAGACAAAGAGGTGAGTGCCGTGTATGTCTTCAACAAGCCACAAAATAATGGCTTTGTCGTTATTGCTGCCGATGACATTGTACCAAACATAGTATTAGGTTATTCAGATAATGGTGCTTTTGATTATAACATAATTCCTGATGGTTTGAAATGGCTGCTTTCAATGTATAGCGAACAGATAGATTACCTTAAAGCACAAGGTAAAAACTATGCAAACGTACAGGCAAGCGCAACAAGAGACTCTATAATCATTCCGCCACTAATGGGAAATGTATTATGGAATCAAAGAGACCCATACAACAGACTTTGTCCGACCAACTGTCCTGTGGGCTGTGTAGCAACTGCAACTACCGCATTGATGTATTTCCACAAATGGCCGCTTACAGGAACAGGGTCAAAAACTTACAAGGAAAATGGACGTACGCATAATGTTGATTTTTCAAAATCGAATTATCAATGGCAGAACATACTTCCAAGATACAATGGCTCATTCACAACAGCTCAGGCAGACGCAATTTCAAAGTTATCGTTCGATTGCGGTGTAAGTGTAGAAATGAATTATACAACATCTGGAAGTGGTGCTCATGACAATGATGTTAAACCTGCGTTAACCACATATTTTAAATATAATTCTGACGTAGAATACAAAAGTTGTAGATCAATGTCGCGTGATGATTGGAACACCATTCTAAAAAATGAACTGAATGCGATGCGTCCTTTATTATATGGTGGACAAGGATCAGCTGGTGGTCATGCTTTCATTTGTGACGGATATACAAAAAACGAATATTTTCACTTCAATTTCGGCTGGAGTGGTAATGGTAACGGATATTATCTTTCTTCGCTTGATGAGCAAAATGCAAGGGAATCAGAAACTGATTTCAGTATGTCGCAGGACATAGTTTATAATTTGCATCCAGACAACAAGCATTTCGTAGATGGACTATACTACCATATTCTATCAGCTGATGAGGTTGAAGTCTGTGCTCCTGAATCAACGTTTGACTATACTGGAAACATAATTATTCCAAATACCGTAAGAATTAACGATAATGAATATAAAGTAACAAGAATCGGATGTGCTGCTTTCGGTAACTGCCAGGAAATTACCTCACTAACACTACCCGAATCAATAGAAATAATAGAGGGCAACTTCGCTTTCGGTTGCATAAAACTGGACTCTTTATTCGTTCCTTGGAGCAAGCCTCTTGAAGTATATTCAACTACATTCTATAATGATTTTACATCAAAAACTGTTCTCGTAGTTCCAGCAGGTTCTATTAAGAGTTATTCTGCTGCTGAAGGTTGGAACCAATTTGCGAAAATTGCAGACGGGCAAACATTAAGTGAGGAATGGACAGAATGGGAACCTTTTGAATCAGGCTATTGTAAATATGTTCAAAAGTCAATGTTCGAATACACATATAATCTGAATATCTATCAGCGCGCGTTAGTTTCTGACACAACACAAGTGCAGCTTAAAGTAAAGGATTTCGGTGTATATGCTGCATCGGATTTGATTATTAATTGGGATAAGCAAACCAACGAATGTCAAGTCTGGAAACAAAACTATGGCTACTATAATGGTAACTATGGGGATACGTATGTATCAGATATGCCACATTATAATTCAAGTTATACGTATAAATCTTATCCTTGCAGATTTAACTCTGAAACGGGCGTTTTTGAATTGTATCTGGTGTATTTCTGCGATGAGGGCATTTATGGCTATGCAACTGATAGTCTTATTCTTACAGAAGCTCCAAAATCAGAATGGACTGAATGGGCTAAATGTGGAACCGCAGAATATACACACGGATTGTTTGATTACGGCGGTGGTGAAGGATTGCAGGAAGATATTGTGGCATATAAGCGCACCTACATTCCAAATCCAGAAATTTTTGAATATAAGTTCGAAGAGTGGGGGACTGGTTATTGGTCTGATTCAGGCACAGACTTCATTGTTCACATCAATGCAGACGGAACCATTGCTGTTAATGAACAAGATACTGGGGGAAGTGAAGTTGATAGTAAGACAGGAGAAATACTCCCTATTTATGTTACGGATGTGGTTTCATTCAATAGTAGTACTTTCAATCCTAAGTATTGTTCATCCACGTACGATACAGCTACTAATACAGGCTTGATTTGGCCAATGTATTATTGGTACTTGTCTCCTGAATCTTCAAGTGTAACGGGTTACTTTGGCATTTATCCTAATGGCGATAAATATTTCAGCGATTCATTCGTGATACACGAAGTAACTGAAGGCCTGAAGGGTGATGCCAACAATGACGGCACGGTGAATGTAAACGACATTGCAACTATTGCAGCATATATTTTGGAAGATTCACCACAGCCATTTGTGTTTGAAAATGCCGATGCCAATAGTGACGGCACAATCAACGTGAACGACATTTCTGCAACTGCAACAATAATTCTTGACGGAGAAGATGGTGATGGGGATTCCCAAGTATATCTGGAATGTCCAGACAACAATCATCCTCATGTCATTGACTTGGGATTGCCGAGTGGCACTAAATGGTGCTGCTGCAACGTAGGTGCAACAACTCCTGAAGGTTATGGTGGCTATTATGCCTGGGGAGAGACAAATGAGAAGAATGTGTACAGTAAGAATACATACGAACATTACAACAACTTTACGGAAACTTATACCAGCCTCGGTTCCGATATTGCTGGAACACAGTACGACGTGGCTCACGTCAGCATGGGGGCTTCTTGGTGTATGCCAAGCCTTGAGCAACAGAAGGAACTAACAGACAATTGCACCAAAACATGGACTATGCAGAATGGAGTGGATGGTATCGTGGTGACAGGCAAGAATGGTGGTCAGATATTCCTCCCTGCCGCTGGTTGTCGTTGGAACGACACTCTCAACGATGCTGGTTCGTACGGATACTACTGGTCAAGTTCAGTCTATCAAGGCTACGATGGAATCTCATATTTCCTATACTTCGATTCTGGTGATTGGGGCAAGGGTAACAACTACCGCTTCGATGGTCGGTCTGTCCGAGCAGTTTGCCCGTAGCCAAGATTGACTCAAGTTTCGCAAGCTCCAACTTGATAGGTTATAAGGTTTTAAGGTCTTAAGGTTATAAGGTTGAGATTACCCTCATTAAGTCAAAGGTAACTAAACCTCAAAAACCTAACAACCTAATAACCTCAAAACCTAAAACTTG
>JAZLEX010000269.1:0-5837 GCA_045615485.1 Prevotella sp. | reverse complement strand
AGGCTTTAAGTCGGACATGAGTTTCAGCGGTGGAATAAATCTGCATATCAATGTACTGCAATGCGGTACTCCTAATCAAGTTAGGAAGTACTATGACAATCCAGAAAATGGACTGATAACGCGCGTACATTTTTGTGAGATACGAAATCAAGAGTTTACGCCATTCCATGTGATTCAATCCCCGAACGCTGAACAGATGGAGTATATCAAGAAAGTGATTGAGTTTTCTGACAAACTGACATACGCTGATGATGAGTTTATGGTAGCCAAAGACAGAACCGACATCACGCAAGATTTGATGTTCTTGGAAAAACCAATCAAGGATTTTTGGGACAGGACATTGAAACAAGCAGCCAGTACAGCCAACAACGGATTGGATACATTGCGTAGGCGTGAAGGAATGAAGATGTGGCGACTGGCTATGTGTTGCTGGGGAGCATATCTTGGACAACTCAACGACAAGCGCAGAAAGTTGATTACAGATTTTGTATTGTGGCGAGCAGAACAAGACCTAAAAACCTCTCTTGAATTGTTTGGTGAACAGATACAGGCACTACATAAAAAACCATCAGTTCCTGTAGAAGCAGTATATAAGCGACTTGAACAAGAATTTACCTATGATGATGTTGATAAACTTTGTGGGGAATTTGGTTTAAAGGAAAAATCAAGCAGTATTGTTTCGAGATGGAAAAAACGTGGTGCGGTCGAAAAATGCAGTAAAAAGAAATTTAGAAAATTACTTAAAGTATGTTAGATAAGAGTGATTTAAGTAGGGTTTCTGATTTTAAGCCCTGGTGTTATTATCAAGACCTTGAAACTGAGTGTGTGTACAGTATTCGTCAAGTTGATAAAGCTAATTGTGTTGCGGTTCAATGTTTCGTACATCGTGGCGACCAATGCGAGATTGTGGAATTGATGGAATTGCGAGGTCGCAATATGAAATTCTATGCAAATAACTTTCAAACTGCATTCAATCGCTATTGGCGTGAAAATCGGTCAAGATTAATACTCCAAAACAAGGCAGAGATAAGAAACATATCGTTACCAAAAAATATGAAATTTGAAAAATGAACGAGATAGATGAACTTTGGAAGAAGAACCAAGAACTGACAGACAAGTTGAAGGGTAATAAAAAGGGAGCTTTGGTTAGTAGTAATCCAAAGCTGAACCCTTCAACTTTGAATGACAGGATGCACCGAATGGGTGCTGAATTGGACGGATTGAGCAAGATGATTGACCAGGTCAAGGGTGATTTGGATGTTGCTCAGTTTATATTCAAGAATGCTACCTATATAGTTGATTATGGAAATATTGATGGTAAGAAGAACCGCGAGACGTTCCCATGTGACTTTTTAGGTGCATTACAATATTTCGGCTACATCAGCGGTATGTACGATTGGGCTGAAATTCTTATGAGTGTAAATATAAGTTTTAATCAAAATTACATTAACCATAAGCGCAAGATAGAAAAGTTGCGCAGAATGGAAGTACAAAATGAAAAATTAAATAGTAATGATTATGAAAAAGATTAATTTATAGAACCCACCTTTAATCACTTTTTGAACCTGCTTGTCTGCGAAGATAGGCAGGCTTTTTTATGCGTTTTTGCGTCAAATTGGTTAATTTCTGTTAAAATTTCTATGTTTTCTATGATTTCTATGGGCTAAACGCGATTTTTGAACTTTTTGAACGATGATGACGACTGACGCTGACGCTGACTCTGACACTGACTCTGACTCAAAGTCTCCCTAAGGGAGATTTAGAGGGTCTTCTTTCTGTCCTCACTGCTACCACCTTCATTGTTGGGATTTTATATTCTTTCTTCATATTCCTAAATTTCTAAGTTCCTAAAATTCTTAATATCTTTAGTTCCTTTTAACCTTCACCTTTTTCTTATAAAAATCCAATAATTAATGTCTGCCTGACAGCAGCACTCTTTCCAATTGTCCAGCATAATAGTAAGGCAAGCTATACAGAGTATATTCTTTCCCGTTGTCTAACAGCACCATGTCTTGTCGCTGGGGTTTATTCCAAAAACGGATGGCAAACGTGCAGGAAGACTCTTTCATAAATGCTTGCAATGACCGCAAATGAGCATTGGTTCCGGCCTTGACTTCAATGGGAACCAAACCAAAATTCGGACTATTGTACAAATAATCCAATTCTGCTTGTGAGTTTTTGCTGTCGCGCACCCAAAAGGCGCGTTTGTCTAAGAACAGATTGCTCATACCCAAAATCTCCTGTCCGATGATATGTTCTGCCACTTTTCCCCGCCACGCATCATTCAAATCGTCTATGGCATATAACTCCGATTGGATTCCTGCGGCATAATTCATCAATCCTGTATCAAGCCACATCAGACGAGGACGTTTCCTCATATCCTGAACAATCGGGAGTGCTGTTTGCACAGACGGATAAACCAATTCAATCAGCATCGTCTTCTCAAGTGTTCTCATTGCTTCCCCCACTTCCCTGCTTTTATAGGAAGAAGAGGCGAAATGTTCAAACGTTATTTGTTCATCACCATAATTCCATCCGTTCTTGATGATATGACAAATAACATTTCTGCTCGTTTCCGAGCGAGTGTATTTTTCCACGTCATCACGATAGCCTATTAACAACGACTGATAAATATCGGTTAATGCGACCATATCCTGTGTTTGAGCATATTCAGCCACCGCTTGGGGCATACCGCCAATAAGTGAATACCTGTTGAATAGCCGCATCACACGGCTGTGCAACACTTCAGGCACTTGGGCTTGCCGAACCATTGTCTTCAGCCCATTCTCTCCTATTGCGCCGAGAAACTCATCAAACGTACACGGTCTGAGCGCCATGTATTCCACCCTCCCGACAGGGAAACTGATGCGTTCATTATCTTTTAACAGAGTTTCAAGCAAAGACCCAGCCGCAATGACAAAGACCTGTGGCAATTCTTCTTTGAAGTAACGCAACATCTTTATCGCCAACGGCGAATTTTGTATCTCATCTATGAAAACAAGTGTTGTCCCTTCGCTTTTAGTTCTTCCGCGTGTTGCCAGCAAAATAGAATAAAGCTCTTGAACAGACATCTCTTTGGCAAATAAGGCAAGATCCTCTGCTTCATCCAGATTGAACTTCAAATAGCAGTCAAACTCTTTGCCAAATACATCCACAAGCGAGGTTTTCCCCACTTGTCTCGCACCACGAATGATTAATGGCTTTCTATTCGTTTTGCTCTTCCATCCCTGAAGCCATATCAACGCGTTTCTTTCAAACATATTTTCTTTTTATGTCATAAATCCAAACCAAAACACTCGTATTATATGTTACAAATCCAAATATAATCCGCCCGCAAAATTACTACATTTCTTTCATATATGCAAGAAAATCAACTGAATTTTTCTAATTCCTACCTCTGGTAAACTTTTTTCCCGTTCTTGATTACGATTCCCTTGTAGTTGTTTCCTACGCGAATACCATTGAGGTTGTACAATGAAGGTTGAGGGTTGAGGGTTGAAGGTTGATGGTTTTTGATACCTGTTGTTGTGCCTTCATCAAAGTCAAACACAAGTGCCTTTGCACCAGAAGGTAGCGTCAAGTATGCTTTATTCGCACCGATATCCTTGCCTTTCCAAAGATAGAAGCCTACACCATTCTCACCGTATGACAAGGCGTAAACATTGTCTTCTGCATTTGTAATACCTTCTTCCGTTCCTAATAATGCGTTTCCACCATCTTTGTCATCCTTGTTGCAGGATGGCATCAGGATAATATCGCTCTGGCTGGCTCTCAGTATCACTGGTTCGCTGATGTGGATAAGACCATTGATGTTGGTCAGTTTCAACACGTCTGTTTCCGTACCTTTTTCCACTTTACCGATAAATGCATTTGCTGTTTCAGGCACCTTGTACGCACCTTTGTTGGTGATGAACGTAGAGTAGTAGTTCGCTTCGTTCTTCGGGTCTTGGTTGGCGGTCAACTTGAAGGCATCCTTGAACTCAGCGGTAACGTCTCCCTTGTCAAGATTGAGCGTACCCTTTGAAACTTCGCCGACCATGATAGTGCCTATTCCGTTGTTGAAACTTACTGACACATTTTCTGTCAGCAAATAGCTATTGTCCATGTCTGTTCCAGAAAACAAAACTGCTGTTTCCGTTGTCTGTGCGCTGAGCATCACCGAACACATCAATGCTGCTGCAAAAATACTTGTTCTTTTCATATTGTTATATTTTTATTTTGTTGTTTGTTTAAATTGTGACACATTTATATCTTCATCAGTTTGTTAGGATTGCCTGCCCATTTTTTAATGAGTATCAGAAAACTTAGACTTATAGTTAATTAATCCACAGAAAGGTAAAAGCAATTGTTCCTGCCCTGCATAGACAACTTGAGAAAATGTCAAGTCGCTCCCCAACAGGGATTGCAGATATTTGAGAGCCTTGTTAAAATCTGGATGGAAACGCTCTGCGGACTTAATTTCATAAGCTCGTACTCCCTGTGCGTCTTCTTGAATAAGATCGACCTCGTGGCTCTTATCCCTATAAAAAAACAAGTTGTTTTTACGTACGTGGTTGTAACAGTCCTTGAGAAACTCACAAACTACCATATTTTCAAATATGGCACCTCGTAACGGATGATGGGCTA
The DNA here is from genome assembly GCA_045615485.1 of Prevotella sp. Classification (GTDB taxonomy): domain Bacteria; phylum Bacteroidota; class Bacteroidia; order Bacteroidales; family Bacteroidaceae; genus Prevotella. Next base: position 1,211 of record JAZLEX010000269.1, on the reverse strand, counting down.
ATTGTTTGGCATTCTCTATTCCAAGTAAATAGCACACCAAGCCCACATCGTAAAAATATATCTTAGGCGTTTTACTAAGTCGTTTTCCGATGTTGCGGTAGAATGGCTGAAGGGTAAAGGCCGTATAAGAAGTCTCCAATATACTCATCCAGGACTGAATGGTTTTATAATCCACCCCTAATTCTGCTCCAAGAGACCATGCCGAAAACACATTCCCTACGCGGGAGGCTGTAATGGTCAAAAAACGCTGAAACAAACTTATGTCTTTTATATTCAAAATTTGGCGCACATCTCGCTGGATATAAGTAGCCACATAGCTGTCATATACCATATATGGCTTCTTTTTATCTCCCCATACTGCAGGGTAAAATCCGCGCCACATCAATTCATCAGTAGAGATATCGGCATCCTTGCCCAATTCTCCAATACTGAGAGGCAACAACCTTAATACAGCGACACGTCCAGCCAAAGATTGAGAAATGCTTTGCATCAAAAGGAAATCGCTACTTCCACTTAGAATATATCGATAGTCCTTATGTTCATCCACAACAACCTGCAATATGGAAAATAGTTCAGGTAAGTTTTGTGCCTCGTCAATAATCAGTCCATTAGGGTGATTCAATAAATAGCCCTCTATGTCTTGACGGAGCAACTCTCTTGTTGTAGCTCTTTCTAAATTCACATATTCGTAATTTGGAAAGGCCATCTTACATAATGTTGTTTTACCTGACTGACGAGGTCCTGTGACTGATATCACGCTCCATTGCTCGCTTAGTTCTATTAATTGCTGTTGTAATATTCGCTGGTACATAATTACGTATTTTATGGACAAATTAGGAGTGATATTCCTATTTTGGTTGCAAAGGTACGACTTTTTTCTATAAATGCAAGAAAATCGGCAAAATATTTCATATTATTCCTAATTTCCTAAATTCCTAAATTCCTAAATTCCTAAATTCCTAAATTCCCTATTTCCCTATTTCCTAATAAATTCCACCTTGTCGGGGTTCATGAGTTCTATAGAATTCGTACCGAGGGTGATGCGCACGCCGTTGCCCATTGTGCCATTTGTTGGCAGTTCGGAAAGGGCGGCCTTATAGGTGGGCACAGCATTGTTAAGTTTACTAATGGCAGTGTTCTTGTTGCTGTCTATGGTTGCGACATCTGTAGCACTGTTGATGGCATCCACTTGTTCTTTCACAAGGTCGTTC
>JAZLEX010000268.1:0-2718 GCA_045615485.1 Prevotella sp. | reverse complement strand
GTTTTAGGTTTTGAGGTTATTAGGTTGTTAGGTTTTTGAGGTTTAGTTACCTTTGACTTAATGAGGGTAATCTCAACCTTATAACCTTAAGACCTTAAAACCTTATAACCTATCAAGTTGGAGCTTGCGAAACTTGAGAATGTTATCTTTTTGATTTCTTTGCATTAACCACCTGTTTGTTCCATCTTGACGCACCAACATTGTTTTTCACTATATCGTTGTCAAAATTCTTGTAGTACAGATTCACATTAAACTCTTTAGCCGTTCCGTCAAGTGCATCTGCACGGTGCATATTACAATCGCCTGCTGTGGTTGCCTTATAAGGTGGGCACGGACTTGTAAAGAGTTCCGTTGCCGAAATATCTGCAACATTAACTTCCAGACTACCGTTCAGAGTAGCATTTCCGTCTTTTAAGAGTTTACCGAAATTGTTGCTTGTAGAAGTCCATGCATTGGCACTGAATATGCTGCCATTTGTCAAGTCATTATTCGTTGACCAGTTGTTTTCAAAATTCAGTGTAACTTTGGCAGCAGAACCATCGGAAAGAGTCATTGTATTTCTGATATCTGCACCCCACATTTGAAGCACTCGCTGGTCGCCTACTTGCTTTGTAAGTACGAACAGGTTGTTTTTCACATTGAACACACAGCCATTTGGAAGATAGCGCATATTGAAGATATTGCCAGCAGCACGTGTATTGAAGTTGATGAGCGTATTGTTGGCAAATGTTATATTCCATGGCCCAGAAGTCCATCCAGTTTGTGCCGTTTCGTTGAAGAATGCAGGGAATGGACTGTCATAGAATGTATTTTCCAAAACCTTGAAATCCTTGTACAGATTAGTACTTGGATTAGTACCCGATCCTGCAATCCAAGGATAACCACCAGCACCATTGTTGTAATATCCGCAATCAAAGAATTGATTGTTTTTAATCAGCACGTGGTTCCACACTTTATAGTTTGGACCTTGCTCACGAATAAATCCGCGTACAATACGCTTGAATGTACAATTCTCGATTACAAGACTATCAAGTGTCACAGCCATACCGTCAGAGTACATATTGAAGAAATAGTTTCCAGCAATAGTACCTATACCCGCTACATTATCTCCATAGTTCAATGCTTTAGGATTATCAAAATCTATATCATAGAAAGCAAGTTTTTTCATATAGATTTCTCCACCCTCGCCAGCTTCTGGCCTACGTCCGAACATGAACATCTGATATGAACCAGACCACTCTTCTCCGTTTGTACCAGAATATATGTCTGAGTTTTTACCAATACCACAGATGACGTATGCACGTTTTCCCTGAGCCACATCGGCAGGGTCGGTTGCCAGAACAAAACCTTTGCAAGTGATGTCGCTACCGTCTATATAATAAGTCTGTCCACCTTCAAGATAAAATGCCTGACCTTCTGCATAGCTCGTATTTGAAATGAAGTCAAGCAGTACAGGACTTATCGGAGCTGCATTGTAATCTTTTGCAAGAGCGAAAGTGTCTGTTCTATCGCCGTACTTTGCCAACAACTCATCGTGTTTCAGAAGAATTGGGTCACCTGGTTTACCATCTGAACGTGATGTACAGGTATTATATTTAGCATCTATTGCTACAGCAACTCTTGGGTCAACAACATCTATCACATATACTGAATTAGGCGACAGGCCATCAATATCAATATAGCCTTTGGCTCTATCAGCGTCTGTTATCTCATAGTTTCTCCATTTTTCACCAACGGTAGAATTTGGATTGTTAGGTGATGGATTGACTCTCAAATACTTAAAACCGAACTCGCCATTTGATTCCACATTGAAATTTGTGTAGTAGCTTTCCAGTTTATCCTTGTCTTCTTCTGAGATATTAGTAGCAATAGCCAACAAATCTTCGCGTGTAAAAGTTGTAAGCGCGTCAATTTGTTCTTTCTGTGCATCTGTCACCCCTTCAAATTCTTTGACGAATGTTTTTACGTTTGTATTCAGACATACATGCATTGTGGTTTCAGTAGTCATTGACTGATTTACATAGACTGCAAATGGTGTGGCATAGCGGTCTAATGTCTTGATTCCCATGTATTCCTGCCACTGACGTCCGTTACCATGTCCGTACCAGTTTGAAGCATGTGAGAAATCTGTCACATTATCATCCAACTTTGACAATGAACGTATGGCAAAACGATAGTCTGTAGAGTATTGCAAATCTTTTATCACCATATCAAGTTGGTTAGGACCTAATATAGTATCCAACAGCAAATCATTTGTGCCCTGTACGGCAGCCCATGCATCGACACCATTGGCAACCTTTGACTGCATTGCCATCTGAATCTGATAGCCAGCACAGTCGTTTACGCCATACCAATACAGATGAATGGTATTTCCATGCGGATAAGCACCATCAAGACCACAGTTGTATGGATAGTCAGAACCCTTGCCACGAGTGTAGTCTGTGATGAACATTGTCATGAAATTCCTATCCGTTCCCGGAGCCACATTGTCATCCTCTTTACATGAAATTATCAGAGTTGATGCAAATGCAGCCAATATCAATATTACAAAACTAAATTTCTTTTTCATATTGCTATTATTTATTTTTGTCAAATTGTCAATTATTCAAGTTTCGCAAGTTCTTCAAACTTTCGTAACTCAAGGAGTTAACTCCTTAACTACTTAACTTCTTTAACTCCTTAACTCCTAATCAACTGGAGTTTGCGAAAGTTGAATTA
>JAZLEX010000267.1:0-6500 GCA_045615485.1 Prevotella sp. | reverse complement strand
TCATGAATTTGAAGGATCGTCCCTCTTTTCTTAGCGTTTATCTTACACCTGCTATTGCTGAAGGATTTGTTCGCATGAAATTTCCTAACAGCCCTCATCATCCTCGCCAAAGGTACTTGCTGACCTTAAAAGGATTGATGTTATTGGATGGAAGTAATATTTAACTACGCATTTGTCGGATGAACCAAAAATTTTTGCCTATTACTGTCCGCTAAACCATAAGTTGCTTAGCGGATAGTAATAGTTATGTTGAGAGTCAGACCTCAACATAATAGACTTTCACATCTTTAAGGGAACGGGAATTGAAAAATATCTTGTTCCCTTTATGATTGTATATCGGATGTGGATGAGCATCCTGTCCAAGCCAATCACTTTCGTGCTTGCACAAAGGAATCCAATTCAGAGCACCTGCCTCCCAATCTGGAACGACTCTCGAAATATATTCGCCATCTTTTTTATGTGGGTCAGGACCATTATCCGTACTATTGTTCCACACCTTTTTTATATCTTCAGGATATTTGAAATACCCGTCGCAACAAAGCACTTGCTGGTGGTCCATAGTAAAATGCCCATACGCATTATAGTCGGCTGGCAGAGAAATCTCCTTGCGTTCTCCTGTAATCATGTCGTAACGCCCCACCATTGCAAGACCATCTGCATAACCGCCATGATAGATGATAATATCACCATCATCGCTCCACATCTCATGGCACACCCAATCGGCAGCTCCTTCCTTGCGTACATTCCAATATTCATCTTTCTTGTGGTCGTATATCCATATTCTGCGTATGCCGCAATCAAACGATGACCACTCATGGTTATACATAATTATTTCAGGATTGGCAGGATTAAACTGAACATGAGTAATCCAGCATTTAGGAATGCGTTTTTCATAAAGCAATGCGCCTGTGTGAGTATCATAAACGCACAGATAACTGCTCAGTTTTTCATCCTGCACACGACCGTCAATATTATAAACTGGTCGCCTATCTAATCCCGAGCCTTCGGTTTCAGAGTCATAATCCAAACTGCGGGCATCGGTCATCGGCACACAAAGCAAACGTCCGTCATCACTCACATGGGTAAAGGCTGTAACCCTATCTGCAGGGACATGGTTCAGAATGGTTATCTTTCCATCAAGTCCAACCTTACAGATATCATCATCCTGTATGTAATAAATAATGTTGCGGTGAGGATCCAGGCACACCGAAGCCTTACCCAAACCACGATGAGGGGTGCAGTCGAAATAAACATAACTTTTCAGCACACCATTTTTATTATTGGTAAGTTGTCGTTCCTCGCCTGTTTCCATGTCGTGGACAAACACATTCGGACAACCAGTCCTATTGGAAATTACATACAAATACCTGTCATCATCGCTCAAAGATGAACATGTGAAATACAGCAATTGGGTGTCAAAACCATCACCCCCAGAAATAAGTTGCTTATTTTTCATTTGAGTCAGAGTTAGAATTTGTTGTTAAAAATTTTCTTGCAAAATCAATCATATCATCATGCCCTTTGGCAAAGGCTGAATCGGTGAGCGAGACGTAATAGTCGGGCTCTATACCAAACTCAATATCCTTTTTGTTCCGGTCGTACGATGGACAGGCAGAGAACCTCACAGCCCAACCGTTTGGCAGTTCTGAGGTAAACGGCATACCGCCTCCTCCACCAGTTTTATCACCAACAATCGTCACATTCGGACAGCATTTCATCATATTGACAAAATCATTTGCTGCCGAGAATACTCCCCTATTCACGAGCACCACCACTGGAGCCTCCCATCGTATTCCATCAAACGGCGTAAGATATGTTGGCTCATAATCAGAGAAATCATTATGTCCCGTACCAGTCTTATGGCGCGTATAGCCAGTCAGGATTCTCTCTTCAGTAAATCTTGCAGCTAACTTTTCAGCCAACGTGAGATAGCCGCCTCCATTGCTACGCAAGTCAATAATCAATCCCTTTACCCCTCGCAATAGTGCAAGCATATAAGTCAGGTTGTTATCGCTGAATGTTGATGAAAAACTGCTACACGATACATAGCCTATAGTGTCGGGCAGGAAAACCACGTATTTCAGACTACCAGCCATGTAATAGTTTGTACCTAAATATTTGCGTTGCAGCGTGTCGCTGAAGTTGGTTGGATAGTTCTCTTTCCAATCCCAATATCTGCCCGTGTTGAAATATGATGTAATGTTGACATGCCCATCACGCAACTCACCAAGCATATTGTCGAAAAGACTAAATAGTTCTATTTCGTTTTTTACCGTATCTATTGCTGGACGATAGCGGGAATACACCTCATTCCAATCCAGTCCATATTCCTTTGCCTTGAATTCAAAGAAGCAGTAACGCTGGTCTATCATAGTCCACAATGCCTCAAAGTTTCCTACTTTATCATCATTCTTCTCCTCCACGTCAATGCAAGAGAACAATGTCAAGAATATAAAAGCAAACAACAATATTTTTTTCATGGAAACTTATCGTATTTTGGAAAGTTTAAAACGCTTGACAATTCCGAACACCACTGAATTAGTCCAGATGTGGGTCTTTATGCCATTGACGTGCGACTGCTGGAAATCACCCAAATAGCCTATTCTGAACGTTGCAGTACTGACAGGAAAATCCAAAGTCAGCATCTGACGCAGGGATGGCGTATTGCCTGTATAAGTAAACACTATGTTATGGTCGGACTTATGCTCAGTGAAAATCTCATAATACGACTGTCCGTAATTTGGCGAGAACATCAGTCCGCATAATGGAATGTCGGCAGAATAGCGCACCGAGAAATTGTGTCGCCACAATTTAAAATCGTAGGTTGCAATCACCGAAGGTGAAATGTTTATGTATGCCCTGAGCTGACCACAATTATTGCCGCTTCGTGTGTTGTATATTCCACCAAAGTTCACATCTGCCAAACCTCCAGCCTGCAGACGCAGACGATTTGAAAGCAAGTACCAGTTGTAGTGCCAACCTAACGAATAGTTAAGCATTCCTACAAGGTGATTGCCTGTCTTTGCCCTGTTGTGTGGCAGCGACATATCAGCCTGAAACAGACGCTGAAAGGAAATTCGTTTCTGAGGATTTATCCTGTCGGTCATCGACACAAACCTGAGTTCCGTTCCTCGATATTTCTCCTGCGAAATATAGTCATCCAGCACATTGGTATGTCCAATGCCTATCATATTGACAGTAGTTGTTATCTTAGGACTTTGCACCGTGTCGCGCTGAGCATGACAAGGCAAGGACAACGAAAACCAAAATAATAACGATAACAAATACTTCTTCATCAATCAAACAAACTTAATTCCGTATATGATTTACTTTCGTTGGTCTGAGAACTAATTTCATCCTGAGTTTCTCGAAGTGTCGAAGAATCGAAGGTTCGAAGGGAAGAATCCCCACCCCCGTCATTGTCATTGTCAGAGCCAGAGTCAATGTCAGAGTCAGAGTCAGTGTCAGAGTCTGCGTCATAGTCAGAGTCAGCGTCCAAAACCTCCTCCACTTCCCCAATCTGGAACGTAGTGATGCGCTTGCCCTTTGCCTTGAATCCCTTCACGCCTATGAAGTCTTCTGCATCTATCATCAATGGTTCACGCACGGCATCTGCACCTGCGTAACTGACTTTTATTTGTGGCGAAGCACTATCGGTGAGAAGTATCAGTTTGCTGTCTGCATTATCGCCAAGATAGTTTTGCTTGCGTGTTGAAGCTTCCATCACAAAACGCTTCATATATGGACAGTTATTCTGCGAAGCATCAAACAATACTGCCGTCCAGACTTTGTCGGATTCAAATTTCTCTATGCGGAGTATATTATCCTCATAATGATTGTTTACGTCAAAGTTTGAGAGATAGAAATCACCATTGTCCAGCACCACCAATATCATGTCATCGCTTCCAAACTCACCGAGATAGCTACCATGATCGTCATAGTTCAGTCGCTTCACATCATTGTCGAACCAGACCTTCCTGCCACCGAGCGTACTGCCTCCGCGACTCTTCAATCCTATACGGTGAACACTGTTGCGTGTGAGCAGATTTCCCTTGCTGGCACGACCTTTTATCATCACCTCCGAAAAGTCTTTTTCCATCGTCAGCTTGCGTACTGATGGCGATGGGTTGAACTGCAGTTTTATAATTTCCGCTTCTCCATTTGGATTGGCTGTGAAATAAAAAACACGTGAGCCTGGTGTTCCTATCGTCAGGTCGTACTCCTTGTCTTTCGTAACGCTTGTCACATTGAATCGTTTTATATAGTATCCTCCCTGCTTGCCATCACGATAGACCACATTATAGATTGTACGCGAATCGTTTTTCTTGAACACTCCAAGGTAAAGCACGTTTTTGCCCACGAAAATCTTCTCGGAAACACGAACCACCTTGTATTTACCATCCTTGAAGAATACTATTATATCATCAATGTCGGAACAGTTGCAGACAAATTCATCTTTCTTCAGTCCTGTACCGATAAAGCCATCTTCCCTGTTGATATACAGTTTCTGGTTTGCCTCGGCAACCTTGCTTGCTACAATAGTTTCGAAATTGCGGATTTCGGTCATTCGTGGGAATGCTGCACCATATTTTTCTTTCAGATGTTCATACCATTTGCATGTCACGACTTTCATTCTGCCCAAGTCTCTGCTAATCTGCTTCACCTCGGCTTCCATCTTGTGAATGGCTTCCTCTGCCTTGTCCTTATTGAATTTCAGGATGCGCTGCATCTTTATTTCGAGCAGTTTCAGAATGTCGTCCTTGGTGACTTCACGAATCATGCCAGGATAGAATGGTGTCAGTCGTTCATCAATGTATTCGCATGCAGCATCAGTTGATTTTGCTTCTTCAAACGGTCTGCCCTTATATATTCTCTCCTCAATAAAAATTCGTTCCAATGAGGCAAAATGCAGCTGTTCTAATAGTTCTGCCTTCCTTATTTCCAACTCCCGTTTCAGCAGATTCAGCGTATAGTTGGTAGATGCCCTGAGCACATCGCTGACTGTCAGGAACTGTGGTTTACGGTCTTTTATCACGCAGCAGTTTGGCGAAATGCTCGACTCGCAGTCGGTAAACGCATACAATGCATCTATCGTCTTGTCCGACGAAACACCTGGAGTGAGGTGAATCAGTATTTCAGCATTTGCGGCTGTATTGTCATCCACCTTGCGTGCCTTAATCTTTCCCTTCTCAATTGCCTTGAGTATCGAGTCTATCAAAGTGGTAGTGGTCTTGCCGAATGGTATCTCACGTATGGCAAGGGTCTTCTGGTCAACCTTCTCTATTTTTGCACGCACCTTTACGATTCCGCCTCTCTGACCATCGTTATAGTGGCTCACGTCTATGCTGCCTCCTGTCTGGAAATCTGGATAAAGGTGGAACTCCTCCCCATTCAGATAGGCAATGGCTGCATCGCAGAGTTCATTGAAATTGTGCGGCAGTATTTTCGACGACAAGCCCACGGCAATGCCCTCAGCTCCTTGTGCCAGCAGCAGAGGGAATTTCACAGGCAGTGTAATCGGTTCCTGATTCCTGCCGTCATAACTCAATTGCCATTCTGTAGTCTTCTTGTTGAAAGCCACCTCCAAGGCAAATTTCGACAGACGGGCTTCAATGTAACGTGCAGCAGCAGCCTCGTCACCAGTAAGAATATTGCCCCAGTTGCCCTGACACTCTATAAGCAGGTTCTTCTGCCCCAACTGCACCAGCGCATCCTTGATCGAAGCATCGCCATGAGGATGATACTGCATAGTGTGACCTACCAGATTGGCTACCTTGTTGAAGCGACCATCATCCTTCTCCTTCATCGAGTGAAGAATACGCCGCTGCACAGGTTTCAGACCATCCTCGATATGCGGAACTGCACGTTCCAAAATCACATACGATGCGTAGTCCAAAAACCAGTTCTGGTACATCCCATCAAGATGATGCACTATCGAAGCATCAAACCTGTTTGTCGGTGCATAATTAGAATGCTCATCTGAAGACTCCATAGAAGAGTTTTGCAACTCTTCATCGTTTTCTATCCGATTTTCGTTATCGTTTGTTATCTTTTCTGACATGTCATTATCATAATTCCACGCAAAGATAAGAAAAAACTTTATTTTTAAATTGATAATTGTTAATTGACAATTAATAATTATGTTTTTTTAATAAATAAATTGCGGTTAAGTAACTACTCAGCCTTTTGGTTGTTTAATCCGCTGTGCGGCTTTTCTTCCTCCGCACCTCGGCATAATGCAAATAAATTTGCCTTCTGCTCTCGGTTTGTCGTCAGTTGGTCGTTTATGGCTGTCGGAGTATATGAAATTATGTCGCCCATACAGGGCTTAAATGAGATAACATTCTAATACACAGGGCTATCACCCTGTGCTATATTATACCGTCCTTACAGGACTTATGAGATAAAAGCTCTGTAGGAGCGTAATAACATAGCGTAGTGCGATAGCGCTACGTAATTGAATCGGTAGTCCTCTAAAGTCCTGTAGGGACGACATAATT
>JAZLEX010000266.1:0-2748 GCA_045615485.1 Prevotella sp. | reverse complement strand
GCAGACACTATCTATTTAACTCAAATTTCGCAGGCTCAACTTGATCGGTTATACGGTCGCTACGCTTATAGGTTGTATGGTTATACGGTTAAAATAGATAATTAAATTCAATAGTTCCATAGGATGATTACCGTAAAACCGCAAAACCGTAAAACCGCAAAACCGATAAGTGAGCAAGTTAGAAACTTGCGAAACTTGAAATATTTAATTCTTTCTATTCTGGTTTTGTGTGCAGCACAGAAAAGTGCAGCACAGACTGATGGTTTCTATGTAACACCTATTTCAGATTCGCTTTTCAACTACATGAATGGCAAATCCTACAAAACAGGTTGTCCTGTCGGTCGTAACGATTTGCGCCATGTCCATGTTTTGCATTATGATGGAGATAGCAATGTCTGCAAAGGAGAAATGGTCTGCAACAAACTGATAGCCACAAAACTTGTTGACATTTTCCGCAGTCTCTACAAAGCAAAGTACCCTATCCAGTGCATACGATTAGTTGATGAATTTGAAGCCGATGACGAGAAATCCATGACAGCCAACAATAGTTCCTGCTTCAATTTCCGTAATGTTGCTGGCACAAAAGTCTTATCCTTGCATGCTAAGGGGTTGGCTATTGATATCAATCCGCTCTACAATCCATGCGTCAAGACAACAAAGGGTAAAACCATCATAGAGCCTGTCAAAGGAAAAGATTATGCTGATAGGAAAAAGAACTTTCCTTATAAGATTGATGAGAATGATTTATGCTACAAATTGTTTATCAGACATGGCTTCCATTGGGGTGGAGCATGGAGAAGCATTAAAGACTATCAGCACTTCGAGTTTGTCCCATAACACCCAGTCCGAACAGGGCAAAATCTGCCTTTAATGGGTCGTCAGGGAAAATTTCCAACATTTTTTCAGTCAGTTTGCGAGCAGTATTCATACTGCCGTTTTTGCTTTTTATCAGACCCAAATATTGAGCCTGTTGCAGAACGTGGGTATCCATTGGCATTATAAGTGTGCGCTTGTCGATTATATCATTCCAAATGCCAATATCCACTGGCGAATTGTCCCTCACCATCCAACGAAGAAACATACACAATCGTTTGCACGATGATTGTATATCTTTTGGGATTAGCCCTTGCATATTCTTGTCCGAAAAGTATGAAGTAATGTTACGCAACACTTCCAAAGCAGTAAGTTTTTCATCGCCTTTCGGTTTTGGGTAATTGCACACAAAGCGCTTCAGAGTGCCATACTCAGCAATAATATTGCTTAATGCAGCACAAAACCTATTCATCACCATACAATTGTATAGCCGATAAAAACATTTTTCGCTTTGCTTTATATCCTGATTGTATTTTCCTTCTTTCAGCCAGTCGTAAACATTCCCCTGCGTATAGTCGAGAATGTATTGTATCTTTGGTAGGAATTGTTTTCTTGCTCCAAACGATAGTGATGCCGCCAGAAAAGCCAACAACTCCTGATTGGCTTCGCCTTCAACCTGATGCATGAACCATGAAGGATCGCCATTCAAAAAGTTAGCCTCTTCATATTCGGAGGCTAACTTCTTTATTAAATTGGTCGTTTGGTTGTTTAGTCGTTTAGTCGTTTGGTTGTAAGGTTTTATGGTTATGCGGTTTTCCGATTTTACGATTAAGATGTTTAAATTTTAAATTAATAAAATCTTTAAATAAATCTGTAAATCCGTAAATTAAAGAATGGTCTTTACTGCTTCTAACATGCCAAGATCCTGAATCAAATCAAGGTCTTTCTTTACCAGAGCATTCAGTCCTTCAATATCGTTCAAGTCTTCTCCCCAGATGAATTTTGCACCAAGCACACCATCGGTAACTTTCTGAGTATCGCCAGTAGCCCAAAGTTGCTTGAGCAAATCCATAATCTTCTGGTCATCGTTTGGAACGATTTCCACACCATCGTCACGCCTTCCACCTTTATAATAAGTAATGATAGCAGCCAAGCCCATAACAAGACCTGTAGGCAAAGTGCCTTTACGGTTGAGATATACTTTCAGACCAGGAAGGTCGCGAGTCTGGTATTTAGGGAATGAGTTGAGCATGATGCTTGTTACCTGATGGTCAACAAATGGATTGTCGAAGCGTTCAAGTACATCATTTGCAAATTTCTCAAGTTCTGTCTTTGGCAGATTCAGTGTTTCCATCAGTTCACCGAACTGCACCTTATGAATGTATTTGCCAATGACAGGATGCTGGCAGGCATCACGTACAATATTTACTCCACTAAGGAAAGCCACTGGCGATAGTACCGTGTGAGGACCATTGAGCAAGGTTACTTTTCTTTCGTGGTAAGGTGCTTCTGATGGCACGAACAATACATGCAGACCGGCTTTTGATGCAGGAAATTCAGCCTCTATTTCTCTTGGAGCCTCAATAACCCAAAGGTGGAAGTTTTCAGCCTGAACAACGAGGTTATCCTTGTAAGAAATCTTCTTCTGAATCTCATCAATATCCTTGCGAGGAAATCCAGGAACAATACGGTCAACGAGTGTTGCATATACGCCACAACATTCCGTAAACCAATTCTTGAAATCTTCACCCAGTTTCCACAAGTCAATATACTGATAGATACATTCTTTCAGTTTATGACCGTTCAGGAATATCAGTTCACAAGGGAAAATAATAAGACCTTTGTCCTTTGCACCATTGAAATATTCATAACGATGATAAAGCAATTGCACCAATTTGCCTGAATCTAAACCAGCAGGTTTGGCGTCGGACATCC
>JAZLEX010000265.1:0-3372 GCA_045615485.1 Prevotella sp. | reverse complement strand
ATACAGGTTATGAAAAAGATTAATTTTGACGTGTTACTAAACCCATAATAGTTCGATTGTTTGTTGTTAACTTTTGTCGAAATTTCTACCTGCTCGTCTGTGAAGATAGGCAGGTTTTTATGTTAAATTTATTAACAAAGTATCATAAGTATCATAAGTATCATGGGTTTTCAGCGAATTTGGAAAATTGTTCCTATCCAATCATCGATAAGTGCGCGGGCGATGGAGGCTTGGTCGGGAATGGGGGGCAAGTTGGTCTTGGTGAACCAGCCTCCTGCTACGAGTTCCTCTTCTTGCAGTTGCAGATTGCCTGAACAGTAGTCTGCGGTGAAACCAACCATCAGTCCTGATGGAAAAGGCCAAGGTTGCGATGCAAAATAACGGATTTTTGTTATAGTGATTCCTGTTTCTTCCAAGACCTCACGGCATAGGGCTTGTTCGAGTGTTTCGCCAGTCTCTACAAACCCTGCTACTAATCCATAATGATTGCGCTTGAAGTTGCGTGCTCTGACAAGTAGTATTTCTTCTTCTCCAGTATCGGAGTTGTGGCGAGTGATGCGCACAATGACAGCAATGGCAAGTTGAGGCCATACTTCTTTTCCGCAATGTTGGCAGCGTTTGGATATTGCGGTGTGTTTTTTCATGGTTCCTCCGCACACACCACAGAATCGGGTGTTTTTGTCCCAGTAGATGAGTTCGGCGCATTTGCCTGCCAGCCGATAGTCTGTTTCGCTGAGGAGAAAAAACGTCTTTCTTAGTGGTAAGAACTTTGTGCTTGCAGGGACAATGCTGGCACTGTCAATTTCTACGGTGCTGTAATCGCCCATGGCATGGATGGAGTTCCATGGTTGCAAGGCGACAGGAGGATTGTCGGACAAGGGAATGGTGTAAGTGCCATCGGTATTGTGCTGCAAAAGCAGTTCGTTATTGCAAAAGATGAACCATTTCATTTGAGGGTTGAGGGTTGAGGGTTGAGGGTTGAGGGTTGACTATCGTCTTCCTCCTTCGCACCTCGGCATAATGAAAGCAAACTTTCCTTCTGCACTCGGTTTGTCGTCGGTTGATGGTTGAGGGTTGAACCTTGAACCATTTCATTTGTTGAACAGTTTGTTCATGTTGCGCTTCAGGGCAGGGGCTGCGATTGTTTCTGGAATGAATTTCCAGTTGTTGTCGGAATGTGGAATGATAGTCTTGTGCTGGCGTATGTACTCTGTGATATAACTGCGTATGTCACGTTCTGACTCATAGATGATTCGTTTTTCGATATCTTTCTTGTCGATTCCAACACCTTTGGTAAGAATTTCTCCACCTCCATTGCAGCGGTAGGAGTTCATGGCTACCTTATATGTTTTTTCAGGCACGAATGGTGTGCCGTCGCTCATACTTTGTATGACTACTCGTTGTCCCACAGGCTTGGTGACATCTACTGTGTAGTTGATACCTGCTGCAGAATCGAAATTGTAGGTAGGATTAAGGAATCGGCTACCTTCTGCCACAAAGATGTCATCATCGCTGCTTGTAATAGTATTAACCCATTTAGAATAGCTGTACTCCAAATGCTTACGAATTTCGTCGCCTGTTAATTCTATCACATTGAGTTTGTTTTCGTACGAGTAGAATTTATACATGTCTCGTGTACGGACAATGCCTTTGAAGATGGTATCATTATAGACGAGTGGGGCAGTGATTGAAACGTCGGCATGAGTGAAGTCCAATTGGAATTGATTGATGAAGGTGGTAAAAGTGCTGCATCCTGAAAATGCATCTTTGGTATAGATGTCCTCCGTGACTTCTCCAACAATTGCATTCATGTAATCGTTGATATTCTGTATGTCGTCAGCAAAGAATTGCATAAAGTCATTGTCAGGTTGCATTTGTCCTGTTTCATGCAGACTGCCTTTTAATGTTTTTTGTTTGCCGTCGATGGTAATTATCAGTTCGGCAACTCTGCGTGCCTTATTGCCAGAGTTGAGCAGCCATACGTCTTTGCCATTGGTGTTGCTGACTGTTGTGCAATATTTCTGATGGTCGTGTCCGTAAATTATAGCATCAAAACCTTCTACTTCACGTGCCACCTGTTCGGATGCATTTTCAACGCATTTGCTGTTTACTATCCCACCTTTCAGTCCAGAGTGGAATAGTCCGATAATGAAATCAGGATTTTCCTGTTGTCTGACAATCTTTACCCATTTTCTGCATGATGTAGCAATATCTTCAAAATCGAGTCCTTTCCACAGTGGTTCGCTAAGCCAGTTTGAAATGGTTGGTGTGAGCATACCGATGACGGCTATTTTTACACCTTCGCGTTCAATTATGGCATAAGGTTGAAGATAAGGCTTTCCTGTCTTGGTATCAATAACGTTTGCTCCCAACATGGGACAATTCGTCTCGCTTGCCCATTTGTCATATACATTATGTCCTGTCTCTACGTCGTGGTTGCCAAAAGTCTGTGCATCGTATTTCATGTAGTTGATAATTTTTGCAGCGATGTTTTGGCTGGAGGTGTCAACATAGTTGTAGTAATAGGAACATGGTTCGCCTTGCAGAATGTCGCCTCCGTCGAGGAGAATAAGGTTGTTGCCATATTCCTGCCGCTGCTGTTTTACGTAGTTGCATACCTTACCCATATTTGGGAAGAATGCACCATGGACATCGGTTGTTTCAATAATCTTGATTTTAACGCTTTTTGCCTGTGAAGCGGACAAACTGATTGTTATCAGCAAGATTGTTGTTAACAATCTGAAAAACAAAGTCTTTGTGACCATCTTTTTTTATTTTTGAATGATTTTTTTGCCTTGGCGGATTACTATGCCATTATAATTGCTGTCCACGCGCATACCATTAAGGTTATGGGTTGATGGTTGATGGTTGATAGTTGATGGTTGATGGTTGTGAATCGTTTCGATTCCTGAAGGATCGGGAATGGTGATTGTGATGGTGTCGTTGGATGATGTGCCAACGAAGTCGCCAGATGTTTTTAGTATGACTTCATACTTGCCTGGGGTTGTTGGTTTTCCTGTGATGGTAAGCAATGAATTTTCTGTATCGGTATCTGATGACAGGTTAACATCTTGTAAACCATTGACTTTCACACCATCATGGTAAACGGCACTGACTGTGGCATTCAGACAGTTTACCCATCTTAATACTACAGGCTTAATCTCATTGCCTGATTCTACGATTTGTTCTTTAGTGCCATTAACATCTTCCAGTTCGCTCGACACAAAGTCTGGCAGATAATAGCCTAAATGTGGTGGTTGATTGTAGCTGCATTGTTGCCATGCTATGGCCAATCGGTAGATATTGTCGTGCATTAGGGTAGGGATGCGCATTTTTGTTGGTGTGGTAGTGGTGTAGATGTTGAGTGTGGAA
>JAZLEX010000264.1:0-12528 GCA_045615485.1 Prevotella sp. | reverse complement strand
GGTGATTTGGATGACTTCGACAAGTACTCAATTGCATGGGTAGGTTCACTTGAAGGGATGGTAGATTTCATTTGTGGTTTCATAGAGACCTATGGCGACCCATTAGGAATGAAAGGAACCTACGAAGGCATTGTGCAATATAAGGATTTAGAAGCTACAAAACGCACAAATACCATTTCTACAAATGCTCAATGGTTTGAAGACCATTCGCCAGTAGATCCACGATTCCGCAAACCTACAGTAAAAGGAATCACAGCAACTGTAATCAATACAGCAATGCTTGCAGGTGACTCATATCCATCAACTCCGATAGGTGTGAATTTGCCAAATTCCGACTGGATTAGAGCAAACCATGGAAGTAAGAGCGTGACAATCAGCAATATCACTGATGCGTACAACAAGGCTGCTCATGGTAATGGTTTTGCACAAGAGTTTGTAATAGATGAAGAAACTCGTCAGCTGTTGGAAAAATATGGTGACGATTGCGATTATCTGCATACGGATTTGCACGAATGTCTTGGTCATGCAAGCGGTCAGCTTCTGCCAGGCACCGACCCAGATGCTCTGAAGAATTATAGCAGTACTAACGAAGAGTCGCGTGCGGATTTGTTTGCATTATACTATATGGCTGATTCTAAACTCGTAGAACTTGGTCTGTTGCCAGACGAAGAAGCATATAAGGCAAGTTATTATTCACAGATGATGAATGGATTGATGACTCAGCTGGTACGAATAAAGCCAGGTAATAATATTGAAGAAGCTCACATGCGAAATCGTGCCTTAATAGCCAACTGGTGTTATGAAAAGGGACAGAAAGATAATGTGATGCAATTAGTGAAGCGTGATGGCAAAACGTATCTAAAGATTAACGACTACAAAGCATTGCGAGGTTTGGTGGCACAATTATTGGCGGAAATTCAGCGTATAAAAAGTGAGGGCGATTTTGAAGCTTGCAAGAACTTAGTTGAGACATACGGAGTGAAAGTAAATCCTGAATTGCATAAAGAAGTGCTGGAACGTTATCAGAAACTCAATTTAGCACCATATAAGGGATTCATCAATCCAATAATGACTCCTGTATATGATGCAAATGGCAAAGTAATCGATGTGAAGTTGGATTATACAGAAAGTTACGCAGCTCAAATGTTGAGATATTCAAAAGATTATTCCGTAGAATAACCAATGACCATAAAAGACATCAAGCAAAGTTTCAGGAGTTATATGGATGGTGTGGCAGCATCATCCATGCGTGCAAAGGGATTGCATTATAGGGTGATTTGGGGCGTTTCAATCATTCATTTGAAGGAAATTGCAGAAGAAATAAAAAGTCAGGATTCAAATGCTTCGTTGTGCAACTTAGCGCAGCAACTATGGAAAGAAGACTGCCGCGAATGCAAGATTCTTGCAACATTATTGATGCCATGTGATGCAATGACAGAACAAATAACTTATGAATGGCTTGAGACATTGCCAACACAGGAAATGTCAGAATGGTTGGCATTCAATCTACTCCAGCACCTGCCAAATGCAAGAGAATTGGCGGAAAAAGCAATTAACAGCAACAATAAATTACAGCAAAACTGCGGTCAAAACATATTGAAGAGAATTGGATAAGGCATCGTTAAAAAAGGCAAAGGAAATCCTTGACAAGTATCTTGAGTCAAGTTCGGGACGAAAGACTCAGGAACGTTATGTTATACTTGAAACAATCTATAGCTATAGTGGATTGTTTACGATGTTCGATCTTGAACAAAAACTTGAAAAATTTCATTTCGTAGTAGCAAGAGCCACTTTGTATAATTCCGTAAAACTCTTTATACAACTTCGGTTAGTTTTGCGTCACAAGATGGAAGGCGAGTCTAAATATGAACCAGCCATTGGTAAGAAAAACCATATTTCCCAGTTGTGTACAGTTTGTGGGAAACGTAAAGAAATCAGTATTCGCAGTCTTCCGGCATTCAAACACAATATTTCATTAGAACGTTTCACGGGAGAAAGTTTTGACCTTGTGGTGTATGGAATCTGTTCTATATGCAAAGGTCGTCGGACTCGTATGAAAAAGAAAGAACAAAAGATAAATCGAGAAAATAAATAAAACATAAAAACAATGATAAGCATTCCTAAAGGCACACGTGATTTCTCATCTATTGAGATGGCAAAGCGCAATTATATTTTCGACACAATAAAATCCGTATATCAACTATATGGCTATCAGCAGATTGAGACCCCTTCGATGGAGCAAATTTCCACCTTGATGGGCAAATATGGCGAAGAAGGCGACAAATTATTATTCCGTGTACAGAATTCAGGTGAGAAAGCAAGTTCTGCACCAGAAAAAGGACTACGTTACGACTTGACGGTTCCATTTGCACGTTATGTAGTTATGCATAGAAATGAAATTCAGTTCCCTTTCAAACGCTATCAGATACAGCCCGTATGGCGTGCCGATCGTCCCCAAAAAGGCAGATACCGCGAATTTTATCAATGTGATGCAGATATTGTGGGTTCAGATTCATTGCTCAACGAAGTAGAACTGATGCAGATTATCGACACCGTGTTCAATAAATTAGGAGTACGTGTGGAGATAAAGATAAACAATCGTAAAATTCTCACAGGTATAGCCGAAATCATTGGTCAGGCAGACAAGATTGTAGATATTACCATCGCTATCGACAAGTTGGATAAGATAGGTTTGGACAATGTGAAACAAGAATTGAACGAACGAGGGCTTACCAGCGAGCAAATTGAAAGAATCGAACCAATCTTAACATTGAGTGGCACCAATGCAGAAAAACTCGCTGTAATGCGCGACTTGCTCAGCAATTCAGAAACAGGATTAAAAGGACTGGACGAAATAGAATTCATTCTTTCAAAACTGGCAGACACAAAATCACTTGTAAATCTTGATTTATCACTCGCAAGAGGATTGAATTATTACACAGGAGCAATTTTTGAAGTAAAAGCCCTTGATGTAAGTATTGGCAGTATAACAGGCGGAGGCAGGTATGACAACCTTACTGGAATTTTCGGAATGCCAGGAGTGAGTGGGGTAGGAATCTCATTTGGTGCCGACCGTATCTATGATGTTTTGAACCAGCTCAATCTCTATCCGAAAGAAATGCTTATTGGAACACAGGTGATGTGTGTGAATTTCGGAGAAATTGAAGCCGATTATTGCTTATCAGTAATTTCACGTTTGCATAGTGAAGGCATTCGTGCTGAGATGTATCCAGATGCAGTAAAGATGAAGAAACAGATGGCGTACGCAAATGCGAAACAGATTCCGTATGTCATTCTTGCTGGTGAAACGGAAATCTCAGCATCAATGCTGATGCTCAAGAATATGGAGACAGGTGAGCAGAAACTCCTCTCTGTAGAAGAAGTAATTGAACATTTGAGACATTAAACCAATGAAGAAGGCTTGCTTATATTTGTTGTTGGCAATAATTACGGTTACAATCTGTTCTTTTCATAATAAGCCAGTAACGTTGTTTATGATAGGTGACTCCACAATGGCAAATAAAGACATTAGCGGAGAAAAGGCCGACAATCAGGAAAGAGGTTGGGGACAGATGTTGCAGCAGTTTTTCGATTCAACAAAGGTCGTTGTTGACAATCATGCCGTCAATGGACGTTCGTCAAAGAGCTTTATTGATGAAGGTCGTTGGGATGTAGTCCTGCAGCGCATGAAACCAGGCGATTATCTGATTATTCAGTTTGGTCATAATGACGAAAAGCCCAAAGCCGACAGGCACACGGAACCAGGCACAACCTTCGATGCTAACCTCAAGCGTTTTATTCAGGAGGCACGCGACAAAGGTGCCACTCCAATTCTTATGAACAGTATTGTCCGTCGCAAGTTTGTGTCAGATACACTTGTTGACACACATGGCGAATACATTTCTGCACCACGAAGAGTAGCAAAGGAAACAAAATGTCTGTTTGTAGATGCAGCCCAACTGACGCATGATTACATTCAGCCAATGGGAGCCGAAGATAGTAAGAAGTTGTTTTGCTGGTTGCCAGCAGGGAAGTACAAGACTGCTCCTAAGGGCAGGCAAGATGATACGCACTTAAACATTTATGGAGCCACAGAAATAGCCTCTTTGCTCATCAAGGAAGTAGTGCGCCAGGATAAAACATTGCGTAAAGCAAGTAGGTTGTAGGTTATAGGTTATAGGTTATAGGTTATAGGTTATAGGTTATAGGTTATAGGTTATAGGTTATAGGTTATAGGTTATAGGTTATAGGTTATAGGTTATAGGTTGTAGGTTATAGGTTATAGGTTATGGGTTGTAGGTTATAGGTTATAGGTTATAGGTTATAGGTTATAGGTTATGGGTTATTCTTTGTGTTGGAGATTGCAGATGGTAAATGTGATGAGTGACATTCCAATCAGGGTGATGTAAAGCCAGTCCTTTAATATTCGTGCGAAGAACCCGACTCTGTATGTTGGCGCAGTAAGAATGTCATTGAGAAGTCCTTTCCCACAGAAATACGCCAACACTATGCCAGCCAAAGCATAGCAACCATATTGCAGCACGTTGCCCCAATTTATCTGGCGCCTCTTCGCAGTCTCTTTTCGCTGGGCAATCATTTTCATTGTCCGTTCAGAAAAACCATCATCACTCGGCTTTATTGAATTCGTTTTCAGGAATTCCTCAATTACTTTATCTCGTTTCATAATACCTTCTGTTTTAATGTCAATTTAGTAGCCTTGTTTCTTGAGAAAAGTGCTTAATTTTTGCTTTCCTCGAAAAATATGTGACTTTATCGTATTCTCAGCCATTTGAGTTATTTTGGAAATTTCCTTTGTCGTGTATCCCTCAATATAGTTCATCGTTATACAAACTCTTTCACTCTCGGTCAGTAGTTCCATTGCCTGATAGATGTCCATGTTGAGGTGCGACTGTTTGCAAGTGGATAGAGTCTGATTGTCAATGCCTATTGTTGTGTGGAGACTCCTTTTGTAGTCATAAAACACGTTATAGGCAATGCGAAACAGCCATGTGCGAACCGATGCCAACATCCTGAATGTGCTCCATTTGGTATAAGCCTTGATGAAGGTCTCCTGTGCCAGGTCATCGGCAAGCATCTCGTCACCAAGGGTAAGGTTAAGAAACAAGCCTCTTATTGAGGCCTGATGTTCCCTAACCACTTTTTCAAATGAGCTCATACTGTCAATCAGCATTGTGCGTTTGTTGCAGTTTTATTCTTTTTCGGCGGACTCGTTGCTTTCCTTGCTTTCAGCAGCATGGTTTGTTTCTGTATCAGAATGCCTGCTTGAAAGAATCTGTCCCACACCAATACAGGTAATTAAAACGCCAACTGAAGCAACTTCTGTAGCATGTGTGATAAGATACAGCATCAGTCCGAGTCCCACACCGAGACAGACATTTCTTATACCCTTGTTGTAAGTGTCATTATGGCGATGTGTAGTTGTTTTGTTTTCCTTAATTTGCTCATCAAGCAATACCGACACATCCTTTCCGCTTTCAGCCAATGATTTGATAAGTTCGTTGCGTTCACGTTCTCTCTTTCGTCTGTTTCTGGCAATAACCCAGATAATGAGCAGAGGCAATCCAAACAGACACAACGTAGGAATCAATATTACGCAAATCACAATCGCACATGCTAAGAGAATTTCAACAGGTGCATCCTTGTTAAAGCCTAAATCACCAAATCCTACATACCATCCAGAGCCATTGTTTGAATTTTTGTAAGCTGTAGTATCTTCTGCCAATTCATTGTCGGTAGTGTCAGAATACAGGGTTACGCCTTCCTCAGCCTTTACTTTCGCAGCATCTTTTACAGCAGTTTTTGTAGCAGTTTTCACCGCAGTTTTCGCGGCATCTGTTACAGAATCTTTCAATTCCACTTTGATTTCTTTATCAGTCTGGCTCGACACAGCTTTTTCTGCATCAGACACAACTTTTAATATTTTTTCCGATGCCACATTTATGCCTTTCTCAATAGTTTTTTCAGTATTGTCCTGTGCAAAAATGCTTTGCGACATAAAAGCACTCAATATAAGTGCAAGCATAATAATTTTAGTTTTCATACCATTTTTTTTATTTGAGTTTTTGTGAATTAGACGTAATAGGGTAAAAAAAAGTTGCAGCAAATCCGAAAATCCGACCAACTGCCTAACCTATAATCTGCAGAAACTCATCTTCTGAGAGCAACGGAATATTCAGCTTCTGTGCTTTTTCCAGTTTTGCAGGTCCCATGTTATCGCCAGCCAGAATGAAAGATGTGGCTTTGCTGATGGAACTTGAGTTTTTGCCACCATTTATCTCAATAATGTGTTTATACTCGTCACGAGAATGATGAGCGAACACACCACTAATAACAATCACCTTGCCAGCGAGTTTGTCTGTTTGCTGGGCAAGTGCCTCTTCGCTCAGGCTCATCTGCAAACCAAAATCTTTCAGTTGCTGAATGATGGTTTTGTTTTCTAAATTGTCGAAATAGTCAATCACGCTTTGTGCCATCACCTCACCAATACCATCAACTTCGAGCAGTTCCTCCTTTGTAGCATTTTCCAGAGCCTCCATGCTTTTGAACTTGCGTGCAAGCAGTTTGGCAGAAGTCTCACCCACAAATCGTATTCCTATGGCAAACACCACCCGCTCAAATGGTACGTTCTTGCTCTGTTCAATGCTGTTCACAATCTTTTGAGCCGATTTTGTCTTGCTACCGTCACCATTGATATCTTGCACCTGAATGCGATACAGGTCAGCCACGTTTCTAATCAGTCCTCTATGATAGTAAGCCTCCACCGTTTCAGGTCCGAGAGAGTCGATGTTCATGGCCTTGCGAGAAATAAACTGCTCAATCCGTCCTTTAATCTGCGAAGGACATCCGCTGTCGTTAGGGCAGTAGTGAACAGCCTCACCTTCATATCTGATTAGTGGTGTGCCACATTCAGGACATGTAGAGATAAACTCTACAGGCAGACTGTCTTCAGGTCTTTCATCAATATTTACACCAACGATTTTCGGAATAATCTCACCACCCTTTTCCACATACACCATGTCGCCGATATGCAAGTCAAGCTGTCGGATAGCATCCTCATTATATAATGACGCACGCTTTACAATAGTGCCAGCAAGCAAAACTGGATCCATGTTGGCAACAGGTGTAATCGCACCAGTCCTTCCAACCTGGAAACTTACAGAGTTAAGTCGTGTGCAAGCTCTTTCAGCCTTAAACTTGTAAGCAATAGCCCAGCGAGGTGATTTTGCAGTAAATCCCAATGCCCTCTGCTGTCGCAGGGAATTTACTTTCAGCACAATGCCATCAGTTGCAACTGGAAGTTTCTTCCGTTCCGTATCCCAATAGTTGATGAAATCATAAATCTCCTGCAATGTTTTCACCTTTTTCATTCCCTTTGAAATCTGGAATCCCCATTGCTGGGCAGCCATCAGGTTTTCGTAGTGTCCGTCGGCAGGCATTTCGTCACCTAATAAATAATATAGGTACGCATCAAGTCCGCGTTTTGCTACAATTTTAGAGTTTTGCTGCTTCAACGTACCCGATGCAGCATTGCGAGGGTTGGCAAACAATGGTTCGCCATTTTTCTCGCGCTCATCGTTAAGTCGGTCAAATTCGCTGAAAGGCAACAAAATCTCACCACGTATTTCAAACGAGTCGGGCGCGTTCTCGTCAACCGTCGCAAACAGGTCGCCAGCATCCATGCTATTTGCCGTGCAAACTGTTTGTGGAATACTTTTGATAGTCCTTACATTTGCGGTAACATCATCACCCTGAACACCATCACCACGGGTCACAGCCCTTACCAGTCGCCCATGCTCATAGATAAGAGCAATAGAAAGTCCGTCGTACTTCATCTCGCAGCAAATCTCAAAGTTCTCACCTTCAAGGCCTGCTTTCACCCTGTCATAGAAGTCCTTGACATCCTGCTCGTTGTAAGTATTGGCAAGACTAAGCATAGGGCGTTTGTGAGCCACCTTGACAAATTCCTTGCTGCTATCAGCGCCGACATGTAGAGTAGGGGAGTCAGGGTCATACATCTCAGGATGCCTACCCTCCAGAGCCTCCAGTTCATGCATAAGCATATCAAAGTCCTGATCGCTTATGGTAGGAGCATTTTCATTGTAGTAGCGGTCGTTGTGTTCTTTCAGTTCCTTCCGCAGTTGTAGTATTCTTTCTGTTTCGTTCATAATTCAGCCACAAAGGTAATAAAAAGGTTAGAGGTTATAGAATACCGACAGCGAAACTGTCGAGAACGGTAGCTTGGTGATGTGCAAGTGACTACCGTTCCAAGCGATTTCGTCGCTTGCCATGTTTGCTGTGTGTTAACAATTTGCTATCCTTTCTGCCATTGCGTTAAGTTCAAGACACTGAGCGCGAGAGATTGTTTTCTTCTCCATGTGATACTCCCAAGGGCTTATCTGCAGAAGCAAGCCTTCATAACAAGCATCAAAGGCTTCACCTGAGGGCTTGTAGAACTTCGGAAAGCCGTTCTCGCGCAAGAGAATGATGCGGTAACCACGATTCATGGCTTCGCGTAGCACCTCCTTCTCTTTTGGAGAAATGGCGGCACTTACCAGCACACCGCCTCGCTCTCCACAAGCAAGCCACTCTTCACGCAGGTGGGCGTTTTCCTCATCCGTATAACGGCGATGCACGATGACCGCCATCTTGTCGGGAATGTCGAGCAGAAAGCGATTGCCAACGATCTGGCAACTATGCTCAGCCACCTCCATACCATAGAGCACGGTGAAAAGCTGCGGGTTCTGGTGCTTTAGAAGCAAGCGGCGAGGATTGTCATCGAGGTAAGCCTTCCAGTTGTCAAGCTGTCCTTCGTGGAGGAGGATCTTGTCGTTGTAGCCTTCTTCGAAAAGAGATGGTTTCTCTGCTGAGGTAGAAACCTCATGAACAGTAGCTTTACCAGCATCGGTAACTTTTCCTGGCGTTTCTACGCCAGTTAATCTCCACCAAGCCTTTGTGCATCCAGCCTTAAAACCACGGACGGCATAACCGAGGTGCTTCTCTGGCGGCAAATTCTCCTTAACCCTCACAATCATGTGGATGTGGTCGGGCATGATGCAAACCTTCCACGCTTCCACCTGTGGGTAGAATTTATTTATTTTGCAGAACTCGTCTCTCAGGATCGTGCGTCCCAATTCCGAATACTCAACGCGAGGAGCATCTGGAGAGCCATGAGAAGCCTCAGCACTTCCTTTCAACTCACCAAACAACGGCACACGCCCTTCCACCACAAGCGTCAGCATATAAGTGCCTTTCTTGCGATAGTCATGCCAAGGGCATCTGCGCTTCATGTGGTGCTTAGTTTCGTGCACTTCCATGCCGTGTGCTATGGCTTCTTCGCGGTTCATAACGGTTCTATCCTATTTGTTCTTTTGGGGTGGGGGTTACCACTTTTAGCGGTGCGTCTTCTCCTGCCCACTCCTTTCGTCAGTATAGGTGAAATACTGTTGCCACAACTTACGTCCTTCGTCGATGACTACTGTGGCACTTTATTCTTTGTTCTGTATCGCTTCCATAGCGGCTTTCGCCTCCATTTCTTCTTTTGCCCGCAATAAGATTATCTCTGCTGTCTTGGTGATGTCGTTCACATTTACTGAACCATCGAGGTTTGTGTCACCCAACGGCTGATTGTCGTATTCTATATAAATCTCACTATTGCCTGTGATTTTTGGAGTAGTGTATTTGCCGTCTGCTACATCAGACGTAACATCTTCGCCATTGAAAGTCACAGTAACTATTTTGCCATTTTTCTTGTTGTCTAAAAGATACTTGTACGTTTTTTCTTTTTCCACAACTTGCTGAAGTATGACTCCATTCACACCCATAATTGTCAAATAAATTTCTTCCTCTGGCTCTTCAGAGAATTCCTCAATGTTTACAAACTCCATCCATACAGGAGCAGAGTAATACATTGACCATGTTCCTTCGGGCACATACAACACACATTTTTGCTTATCCACACCATTCCATACACTTGCATCGATGCTTAGCGGTCTTTTCCAATGCACCTTTATGCTTGTCAAGCCTGAACAGTAATAAAAAACCCTATCTCCAATCGAAGTCACGGAATTAGGGATTGTCACGCTTTTCAAGCCAGAACAGTATTCAAAAGCACCTTTGCCGATTGAAGTCACGGAATTAGGGATTGTCACACTTGTCAAGCCTGAACAGTTATAAAAAGCATCTTGTCCAATCTCTGTCACGGAATTAGGGATTGTCACACTTGTCAAGCTTGAACAATAATAAAAAGCAGAACTTCCGATCGTAGTCACGGAATTAGGGATTGTCACACTTGTCAAGCCAGAACACCATTCAAAAGCACCTCCTGCAATTGTTGTTATTCCATTTGGAATACTATACGAACCAGAATATGAGGTTGGCATATAGGCAAATATCGTATTGTTATATACAGGATTTGTCAATTTTGAACAGTTTGTAAAAGCATTATTTCCAATCTCAGTCACGGAATTAGGGATAGTCACACTTGTCAAGCCTGAACAGTAATAAAAAACCCTATCTCCAATCGAAGTCACGGAATTAGGGATTGTCACACTTGTCAAGCTTGAACAGCCATAAAAAGCACTTTCTCCAATCTCAGTCACGGAATTAGGGATTGTCACGCTTTTCAAGCCAGAACAGTATTCAAAAGCACCTCCTGCAATTGTTGTTATTCCATTTGGAATACTATACGAACCAGAATATGAGGTTGGCATATAGGCGAATATCGTATTGTTATATACAGGATTTGTCAAGCCTGAACAGCCATAAAAAGCACCATCTCCAATCTCGATCACGGAATTAGGGATTGTCACACTTGTCAAGCCTCTACAGTTATAAAAAGCATCTTGTCCAATCTCTGTCACGGAATTAGGGATTGTCACACTTGTCAAGCCTCTACAGTTATAAAAAGCACCTCCTGCAATTGTTGTTATTCCATTTGGAATACTATACGAACCAGAATATGAGGTTGGCATATAGGCAAATATCGTATTGTTATATACAGGATTTGTCAAGCCTGAACAGTACATAAAAGCATATTCGCCAATCGAAGTCACGGAATTAGGGATTGTCACACTTGTCAAGCCTGAACAGCCATAAAAAGCCTGAGCTGCAATTATTGTTATTCCATTTGGAATACTATACGAACCTGAATATGAGGTTGGCATATAGGCAAATATCGTATTGTTATATACAGGATTTGTCAAGCCTGAACAGTGAGAAAAAGCATAACTTCCAATCGAAGTCACAGAATTAGGGATTGTCACACTTGTCAAGCTTGAACAATAATAAAAAGCACCTTCTCCAATCGAAGTCACGGAATTAGGGATTGTCACACTTGTCAAGCCTGAACAGCCATAAAAAGCATTATATCCAATCGAAGTCACATTGCCGTCAAACTTGATAATACCCTTACCATTAGTATAGGTATTGGATACAATGTTTGCACCAAAAACATTACTATCGAATGGCGTAACTACTTCTCCACTACTACTCGTGTACCAAATCTCATCGTTTGGAATGTTTGCTGCACTTGCTCCGAGGCTTATCATCCAGAATAAGCCGAGCAATAAAATAGATTTTATAATTTTCATAATTTAATAATTTTGGTTAGGGTGCAAAAATAATAATATTTTTTGAAACAATGAAACTTTTCAATGAAATTTTGTAATTTTTTTGGTATCAGTTGAAAAATACTGGGATAAAATGTCTGCTCGGAGGTGATTATCTAACAAAAAGGTACAGGTAAAATATTCCGTGTTTGAAAAACAAAAACCAAGATAAACCCCTCGAAGAGTATGGGTGCTTGCCAGCACCTGATGATATGAGCGCAATAACTTCCCGATGAGCAAGCTCCTCGATAAGTTATCGCGCCCATATCATCACCTTCTTGCAGAAGGCTATCATACTCTTTGAGGAGATAAACCGAAAAAAACGAAGAGCTACACCATATATACACTGATATGGTAACAATGTTATGGGAAAGGTTTGTTTTGGTTTATCGCCTTGTGATTGTTGCAGAACCCCGATAGGGTAATGATGTGGGTGGTTGAGAACATTTGGGCACTTGTTCACAAGGGGGCTCAAACACCAGCGTCATTAATGGCTCGTAAGAGACATCTGCAACAATACCAAGGGGTGGATTTGGGTTTTTGTCTAAACTGTGCCGAGATAAAGCCGTCTGTGGCTGGAGAAAACAAATCATAACTATACAACATACAATATAAACAATACAACATTCCACATTTGAGTCAGCGTCAGTAGTCATTGTCAGTAGTCATCGTCAGTAGTACATAGTTTGGATTTTGTGAATTTGTGAATTTATGAACTGGCATAAACGCCATTTTTTGACTGATTTTCGCCGCAGATTCGCTAAGTTACTGATTATCAGTATAGTTTAAGGAAACTTTTTTTTAATTTAAATTTTTAATTTAAATTTTTTTTTAAAAGATAATATATAATATATATAAAAAAGAAAAAAATACCAAAAAAGAAAAGAAAACCCTATTTTTC
>JAZLEX010000263.1:0-13881 GCA_045615485.1 Prevotella sp. | reverse complement strand
GCCGCGATTTTCATTCAGCGAATGAAACTTGAATCCGCGGATATCATCAAGCTCGTTAGATTCTGTTGCATCCAAGCGCTCTTTAAATTCACGATGCTGCTTGAACTTGCGCTCACGCATCTGTTTCAACTCTTCATCGGTCTTGATTCTGCCACCTTCCTTGCGGAAAGCATCAAGCTTACCATCGAAAATCTGATATTTATGGAACTGACATTCCAGTGAGCCATTATAAAGAGGTATCTTGACCGACGGTCGCAGACCTATCTGTGAGAAACATTCTTCACGATAGCTGAGAATCCACGCATCATTTCCCACGAACTGATGTTTGATTCTTTCGCCAATCATTTTGTAGGTGCCGAGCAGGTTGACTGTGGAAATGCGCTCTCCATAAGGCGGATTGGTGACTATAATACTTTTTTCTGCAGGTTGTGAGAAATTCTGGAAGTCTTGCTGAACCACGGTAATGACATCTGACAAACCAGCAGCCTTGGCGTTAAGTTTGGACTTTGCGACAGCATTGGCATCAATATCATAGCCATAGATATGATGAGAGAACTCGCGCTCACGAGAATCATCATTGTAGATTTGCTCAAACAAATCAGAATCAAAATCTGCCCACTTTTCAAATGCAAATTCCTTACGGAATAAGCCTGGAGCCATATTACGGGCAATTAGTGCTGCCTCAATGAGCAAAGTGCCAGAGCCACACATAGGGTCGATGAAATCTGTTTCACCATTCCAGCCTGTCAGTCTTATCAGACCAGCCGCCAGCACTTCGTTGAGGGGTGCTTCCACCGATTCTTGCCGATAACCCCTGCGATGCAAACTCTCTCCGCTACTGTCAAGACTCAATGTACAGTCGGTACCTGCAATATGGATATTCAGTCGAAGATCTGGATTTGAAACACTAATATTAGGACGTTTTTGATAACGCTCACGGAACTGATCAACAATAGCATCCTTGACCTTGTATGCCACAAACTTGGAATGATTGAACTCTTCAGAATACACTACTGAATCGACCGCAAAACTGCGAAATTCACCATCTTCGCGAACAAGGTATTCATCCCAGTCCATCGACTTGATGAAATCATACACATCATCGGCTGATGTAGCTTTAAAATGTCGGATTGGCTTTAGAATCTTGAGGGCAGTATGCAAACTGAAATTTGCTCTGTAGAGCATCTCTTTATCACCTTTGAAAGAAACCATACGACGGCCTTCTTTCACATCTTTAGCTCCCAGTTCGGTGAGCTCAGCAGCCAAGACCGATTCCAAACCCATGAACGTCTTGGCAATAATTTCAAAATCCATTTGTCGTTTTTCTAAATTTTGACCACAAAGGTAAGAAAAAGCTTGAGGGTTGAGGGGTTAAGGTTTAAGGTTTTATGAATTTTTAATAAAAAAACTTAAAAAACTATCTATCATCAACCATCAACCCTTAACCTTTTATTACCTTTGCAGACACGAAAGCGATTTATTAACTTAATTATAAAATTATGGCATTTTTAACAAACGAAAAATTGACAATCGTCGGCGCTGCTGGTATGATTGGTTCTAACATGGTTCAGTCAGCCTTGATGATGGGCTTGACAAGTGATATTTGTCTTTACGACGTATTCTCACCAGAAGGTGTAGCAGAAGAAATGCGCCAGTGCGGTTTCGGTGATGTAAAGATTACCGCAACTACTGATGCTAAGGAGGCTTTCACAAACACTAAGTATATTATCTCTTCTGGTGGTGCTCCTCGTAAAGAAGGTATGACTCGTGAAGACCTGCTGGCTGGCAACTGTAAGATTGCTGAAGAACTCGGTAAGAACATCAAGACTTATTGCCCTGACGTTAAACAGGTAGTCATTATTTTCAACCCTGCAGACCTTACTGGTCTGGTTACTCTGCTCTATTCTGGTTTGAAACCAGGTCAGGTTACTACTCTCGCTGGTCTCGATACTACTCGTCTGCAGAGTGCATTGGCTAAGAAATTCAATGTTATGCAGAGCGAAATCACTGGTTGCGCTACTTATGGTGGTCATGGTGAACAGATGGCTGTTTTCGGCTCAAACGTAAAAGTTGCTGGCAAGCCTCTGACAGAACTTATCGGTACTCCTGAATTCCCTGAAGAAGAATGGGAACAGATGAAGGTTGACGTAACCAAGGGTGGTGCTGCTATTATCAAGCTGAGAGGCAGAAGCTCTTTCCAGAGCCCTTCACTCCTTGCTGTTCAGATGATTGGTGCTGCTATGGGTGGTGCAGAATTCCGCTTCCCTATCGGTACATACGTATGCAACGAGAAATATAGTCACATCATGATGGCTATGGACACTCAGATGACTACAGAAGGTTGCAAATACAAGATGCCTGTTGGTACTGAAGAAGAAATGGCAAAGCTTGATGCAAGTTATGCACACCTATGCAAGATGCGCGACGAACTGGTAACTCTCAACATTGTTCCTGCTATTTCAGAGTGGAGCAAGGTTAATCCTAATTTGTAATATTAAGCCGAAGACATTATGGCTTTAATCAAATCTATTAAAGGACTCACTCCAAAATGGGGTGAGTCTTGTTATTTCAGTGAGAATGCAACTATAGTAGGCGATGTCCAGATGGG
The DNA here is from genome assembly GCA_045615485.1 of Prevotella sp. Taxonomy (GTDB): domain Bacteria; phylum Bacteroidota; class Bacteroidia; order Bacteroidales; family Bacteroidaceae; genus Prevotella. The sequence continues at coordinate 11,273 of JAZLEX010000263.1, read as the reverse complement.
TGATGAATGCTCGGTGTGGTTCAATGCCGTGATTCGTGGTGACGTGAACTGGATAAAGATGGGCAATCGCTGCAATGTTCAGGATGGAGCCTGTCTGCATACCACTTACAAGACTGGTCCACTGGAAATCGAAGACGATGTTACTATCGGACATCTGGCTATGGTTCATGCCTGCAAGATTCATAGTGGAGCACTTATCGGTATGAACGCAACACTTCTCGACCATTGCGAAATTGGCGAAGGAGCAATTGTTGCTGCTGGTGCATTAGTGCTTAAAGGTACGAAAATCGGTAATCATGAGATTTGGGGTGGAGTACCTGCGAAATTCCTGAAAAAGACAGATCCCAACCAAGCAGAATCTTTTGCCGAACACTACGTCATGTATTCAAAATGGTATCTTGACGAAGAAAAAGAAAAATAACTCAACAATATGACAAAACTAAGGCTTTCTTTTGTAATGCTCATGCTGTCGGCTTGTCTTGGCAGCTGGGGACAGACCGTTTCCCTTCAAGGTGAATGGGATTTTGGCTATCAAGACAATAAACTTAATGAAAAAATTCTTCTGCCAGGCAGCATGACGGAGAGAATGAAGGGTAACGATATAAGTATCCATACAAAATGGGTAGGAAGCATTTACGACTCTTCGTATTACTTCAATCCTTATATGGCAAAATATAGAGTAAAGGAAAACATGAAAATACCTTTCTTCCTAACTCCTGTAAAGCATTATGTGGGAAAAGCCTACTATCGGAAACTTGTTGACATTCCATCGGCATGGAAAAACAAACACATTGTTCTGTTTCTTGAACGTCCACACATTGTCACTACTTTACGGGTTAACGGACAGGAAGTTGGTAGCCAGAACTCACTTTCCACTCCTCACCAATACGACATAACTGATTTTGCACATGTTGGCGAGAACGAAATACTGATTTGTGTAGATAACAACCCTGACCTGGTTGGCGTGGGATACGACTCACATAGCGTGACCGATCAGACGCAGGGCGATTGGAATGGTATTGTCGGAAAAATTGAACTGCGTGCTACACCCAAAATTTTCATCAGCCAACTTGACGTATTTCCAAATGTCAAAGAACAAAATGTGACGGTGAAAATCAAAGTCGACGGCAAACAGGCAAAAAAGACAAAAGTCCTGCTGCAAATCGGTGACAAGCAGTTAAAAATAAAGGGTGATTCGGTAATTACAGCCACTATGTCTATGGATGATTGCCAACTATGGGACGAATACCACCCGACCCTTTACACTCTTACAGCCACCCTTACCAATGGTGATTCCAAATCTGTTGTCTTTGGTATGCGGGAAATAGAAATCAAAGGCAAATCATTTTACATCAACGGCAACAAAACAATGATGCGCGGAACAGTTGAAAACTGCTGCTTCCCAAACACAGGCTACCCTCCTACAGACAAGGCTGAATGGATAAAAGTACTGCGCAAATGCAAGGAATACGGGCTCAATCACATTAGATTCCACTCCTACTGTCCGCCTGAAGCTGCTTTCGAAGCAGCCGATGAAATGGGATTCTACCTGCAACCTGAAGGACCATCATGGCCTAATCATGGCGTCTCACTCGGAAGAGGGGAATTTATCGACAAATACCTTATGGAAGAAACTCAGCGCATGGTCAGAGACTATGGCAACCATCCTTCGTTCTGTATGTTGGCAGCAGGCAACGAACCACGTGGCAACTGGGTGAAATGGTGTTCTGACTTTGTTGATTACTGGAAAGCCACCGACTCACGCCGTGTCTATACTGGTGCTTCAGTAGGTGGCAGCTGGCAATGGCAACCAAAAAATCAGTATCATGTGAAAGCTGGAGCAAGGGGACTGACTTGGGATCGCCGACAACCAAATTCTTCAGATGACTATAGCAGGGAGACTGCATCTTTTTACGACAAAGCCACAAGAAAAACTTTCCAAATCAACGAACCTTTCATTGCTCATGAAATGGGGCAGTGGTGCGCATTTCCTGATTTCAATGAGATACCACAATACACTGGAGCTTATAAGGCAAAGAATTTTGAAATTTTCCGCGATTTGCTCAATGACAATGGCATGGGCAGCCTCGACAGAAAATTCCTTGAAAGCAGTGGCAAATTGCAAATGCTTTGCTACAAACATGAGATTGAACGCTTGCGCCGCACTCAAGACTATGCTGGTTACCAGTTGCTCTCAATAAACGATTACAGCGGACAAGGCTCTGCACTTGTTGGGGTGCTCAACGTGTATTTCCGCGAAAAAGGCTATTGTGATGCAAAGCAGTTTCGCGAATTTTGCAGTCCTACTGTCATACTGGCACGTTTCCCAAAATTCACTTTCCAAAATGATGAAGAATTCAGTGTTCCTATCGAAGTGTCAAACATGTCGGATGAGGACTTATCCAACAACGGTTATCAATGTGTTGTAACCGACGAAACAGGAAAGAAATATCATCACATCATGTCCGATGGCATTAATGCACCAAAAGGAACTACTACTCAACTTGGCAAAGTCAGTCTCGACCTCAAGCAATTCGACAAGCCAACGCACCTCACACTGAAACTGACGATGACCGCTGACACTGACACTGACTCTGACTCTGACACTGACTCTGACACAGACTCTGACTCTGACGATAACGAAAACCGTAAAATCGTAAAACCGTATAACCGCAAAACCGACACAGAAAATCACTACGACTTTTGGGTTTATCCTGCCGAAGCCCCAATGATGGAAGCCAATGACATCTACATCACAGACACTCTTGATGATAAAGCCATCCAGACACTTAAGGCTGGTGGAAAGGTATTGCTCTCTGCCGCAGGAAAAATCCGCTATGGCAAAGATATTGCACAGCAGTATCTGCCTGTATTCTGGAACACAAGCTGGTTCAAGATGCGCCCACCACATACAACAGGTGCGTATATAAATAAGGTACATCCTGTATTCAAAGACTTCCCTACCGACGATTGGACAAATCTCAACTGGTGGGAACTGACTAACAAGCAGCAGGTGATGCAGTTCACAGAATTTCCTAAAGATTTCCAACCTATCGTACAAAGTATCGACACTTGGTTCGTGAGTCGCAAAATCGGCATGTTGTTCGAGGCAAACGTCTTCAATGGCAAACTGCTTATGACCTCTATTGACATCAGCTGCAACCTCGACCGTCGCATCGTGGCACGCCAGCTTCGCAAATCCATGCTCAACTACATGCAAAGTGATGAATTCAAACCACAGCATACGATTGATGTGCAACTGATAAAAAATCTGTTTGAGAAAGACGCACCAATCCTCGACATGTACACAAAAGACAGTCCTGACGAACTAAAACCCAAAATACAATAAATAATTCAACTTTCGCAAGCTCCAGTTGATTAGGAGTTAAGGAGTTAAAGAAGTTAAGTAGTTAAGTAGTAAGCCTTGCCTATCGTTAACTTCATCAAAATACATTGACAATCTACTACTATTGTCTTAACTCCTCTAACTTCTTAACTCCTTAACTCCTTGAGTTTCGAAAGTTTGAAAAACTTTAGAAACTTGAATAAATAAAACTTATGCTTAAAAAACAATTTTTATTTTTCGTCCTGGCTTGGGCTATGAGCATCAATGCTAATGCACAAGTATCGTTCGGTATGCCTGAACTGTTTAACGACGGCTGGTCTTTTTCTCTTAACGGTTCGGAATGGCGCAATGTGCCATTACCACACGACTGGTCGGTCGAGGGTACACCATCGCAAAGCCTTGCCAGTTGCACAGGCTATCTGCCTGGTGGTATAGGAACATACAAAAAACATTTTGTCATCACCGATAAAATGCCTAAGCACTACATCTATTTTGAAGGTGTTTATAATCGCAGTGAAGTCTGGCTCAATGGTCATCTCTTAGGTAAAAGACCTAACGGATACATTTCATTCATGTACGACATGACACCTTATCTGATTAGCGGTGAAAACGAACTGATGGTAAAAGTTGACCACAGCCGATATGCCGACTCACGCTGGTACACTGGTAGTGGTATCTACCGTGATGTGTGGCTCATCAAAGCCAACGAAAAACATCTTCCGCTTTGGGGTGTCGCATGGCAGTTCAGAAAAGATGGAAACCAAAACATTCTCACAGTCAAAGTTGATTCCTTAGGTGAGCCGTTTCAGGCATCGCTCTGTAATCATGATGGCGTTACTGTAGCACATGGCAAATCCAAAAATGGTAAGCTCGAACTCAAAATCGACAACCCTGTTTATTGGAATCTCGACAATCCATATCTCTACACTCTGAAGGTTGCTATTCCTACCGACTCCACAAGTTGCCGTGTCGGACTGCGCACTTTCCAGTTTGATGCCAACAAAGGATTCGCTCTAAATGGAGAATGGATGAAAGTGAAAGGAGTCTGCCTGCATCACGATGCAGGAGTGCTTGGTGCTGTTGTACCAAAAGACGTTTGGCACCGCCGACTGTTAGCACTTAAAGAGATGGGAGCCAACGCAATACGTATGAGCCATAACCCACAAGCTCCTGTACTTTATGATTTATGCGATGAATTGGGATTCCTTGTCATGGACGAAGCTTCAGATGAATGGGAGTTTCCGAAACGTAAATGGATAGAAGGTTGGAACAAGGGAAAACCTGGTTTTGATGGCACTTTCGATTTCTTTGAAGAGTGGATAGAACGTGATGTTACTGACATGGTGCGTCGCGACCGTAATCACGCGTGCATCTTCCTCTGGAGCATAGGCAATGAAGTTGACTATCCTAACGACCCATACTCACATCCTATCCTCGATGGCAACAACAGCAAGATAAATCAGCCTATGTTTGGAGGCTATAAGCCAGATGCTCCAAATGCTGAACGCATAGGTAAAATAGCCAAACGCCTTGCTGCTTGCGTTCGTAAGATTGACACCTCACGTCCTGTTACAGGAGCATTGGCTGGAGTAGTGATGAGCAATGAAACTGAATATCCTGAAGCCGTAGATGTGGTAGGATACAACTACACCGAAAACCGCTACCAGCAAGACCATGCCACCTACCCAAACCGCATCATTTTCGGTAGCGAGACTCATGGTTCAAAAGAAGCCTGGAAAGCTGTTAGCGACAATCCATTCATCTTTGGTCAGTTCATTTGGACTGGACTCGACTATCTCGGAGAGTCTGGCGCATGGCCATCAAGAGGATTAGGAACTGGGCTACTCGACTTCAATGGTTTCCTAAAACCACAAGGCTACCTTATTCAATCACTTTGGACTGGTAAGCCTATGCGAAATTTCCGCGATGAAATGAAGTATTCTGGAGATGCAGTCAGTCTGCGCATCACCGACATTACAATTGACAAAACATCACCAGTGCATTCAATTCTTATCGAAGCCATCGACAAAGACGGCAATCTTGCCACAAGAGCAAAGAATATTGTCAGCTTCACCATAAAAGGTACATCAGCAAAAGTCTTAGGATTGGAGAATGCCGACATGCGCGACATGAGTGCACCAAAATCCACCACCCGCAAACTCCATCATGGCCGTATGGTTGCCTACATTCAAGGCAATCCATCAGACGTTTCTTTCAAGATGGAATAAATCGTGGTTACAAGGAAAACGTCTGATAGACATCTGTAAGGGAATCGTCATTACCTACATTTCCTGGGAAGATTATATAAGGGAAACTATCGGTCATGATGCATGGTACGTTTGGGACAATCTGCCCCATTACTGTGGCTATTCTTACACCAAGTCCTTTGGTGAGTATATCGTGCGATGTTATTCCACCCTTTGCAACTAAATAGGAAGGAGTGAATGCTAATTGTCTTACAATCTCTACTAAAAATGCCGAGACAGCCTGTCCTAAATGCTGCCGCTTGTCGGCATCTGACAGGCGTAATTCCTTGCGCGAGGTATAAACGACTGGCACTTTAGTTTTTTGATTACAAAACTCATTAAGCAAAGATAAAATCTCAGTCAGATAAGCATCGAAACTATTGATTATTTTTTCCACATCCAGTTCAATACCAACAGTATCGGGTTGACCGAGCAAGGAATTGAGTTGTCGCGTTGTTTTTTGAACGTGAGAACCAACAATAAATAATCCTGTACCCTTGCTCTCAACATCGCGAACTAATTCCTCGCGTCTAAGCAATGGTCGGTCTGCTATGCCGCTAATAGCCTTTGGAAACGAGGAAGAACTGCGCACCACTACCGCACCATCAAAACCAGTGATTTCATCGGTTAATTTTTCAATGTAAGCGTGTAGTTCATCGTACGATGCAGCATTTACTATTTCGTAATCATCCTGATTAGCCCCTTTTTCAACAATGTAATCGCTGAGTCGGGAATGAGTGTAACCAAAAACATTATCCTTAGCAAATTCCGTCTCAGCAATAGGAATAAGATTGTCGCCATCCATCATATAATGCACCCCATCAACGGTTACCCTTCCTGCTTCGATAAAGGCAGGTATGAATGGAGTCTTATGCCACACTTTTATTCCGTTTCCCTCAAGCACTTGACGCATAGTGTCGGTTTCAAGAGGGAAATGTCCGCGCAGACAGGAATCACTTCGACTGATAAAAATCGGCAATTCATTCTCATTGCTTTCGCGTAAAACACTGACCACGGAACGCATGGCTTCGCGTGTTGCCACGGCAGCCTCATTGCGGGTCATTGCTCGGGTATTGGTCAGAATATAGAAAAATGGCACGCTGTTATTATATGCCTCTCTGACAGTAGGCACATCCCATTGAGTTATCAGTTTGCACCCGTGTACAGTCTGTATGCCCGTTGGGTCATCATCAAGAACTATTATTTTTCTCATGGTCATTTGCGGTTGTCGGTTGCGGGTTCATACTATCGGTTTTGTTGGGTTGATGAAACTGAACAATACGGCACTGACTATCAGCATTCCTGCAATCATGTAAAGTGGCAGGTTGTAGTTGCCCGATGATTCCACCAGATACCCAAACAGGATTCCGCAGCAGAAACCACCAATATTGCCAAACGTATTCATCGCACCAGAAATACTGCCAGCATGTTGCTTGCCTAAATCAATACACAATGCCCATGCACTCGGCAACATCAAATCAAAAATTCCGAAACACAACGACAAGAAAACGAACACAGCCATCTTTCCAGGAATGAAAGCAGCAAGAAACATACATACTGCCGACACCAGCAAAGATGTAGATCCTAAAGCCTTGCGCCCTATCTTCAATCCATATTTCTTTGTCAGACGGTCTGTGAGATAGCCTCCAGAGATATTTCCTATCATGCTCATCACAAAAGGCACGGCGACAGCATACGTCAGTTCGCTTTTGTCAAATCCTCTGCCAAGTTCCATGAAAGTAGGAAACCAGCTAAAGAAAAACCAACTGCCGAAAGCATAGAAGAAATACATTGCGCAGATTGTCCAGAACTGACGGTTGCGGATTACTATTGCCCAGTTCAGTTTCGGTTTTTCAACATGGTGCTCTGAATTTGTATCAATCGTCTTGTCGCGGTAAAACAAATACCATACCATTGCCCAAACCACTCCTACTGCCCCAAGCAGATAAAAAGCTGCACGCCAGCCTACCCACATCATTACAGGGATGACCACAAATGGAGTCAATGCTCCACCCATGCGACTGGCTGCCCACACATAACCTTGTGCCTTGCCGACTTCATTTTTTTCAAACCAGCGGCTAATCACTCCAGTAGAACATGGAGAAGAACCTGCTTCCCCTACACCGAACATGAATCTTATCAGAAGCAATGATGCCAATCCGCCTGCCATGCCTGTTAAGGCTGTGAACAGCGACCACCAAACAACAATGAGTGCAAGAACCTTGCGATGACCATGGCGGTCGCCAAAAGCACCCATTGGAATCTGCAGCAATCCATACGACAGGATGAACGCACTCTGCACCCATCCCCATTCTTTCGGTGACAGATTCAGGTCATGCATTATTGCGGAACCTGCAACACTAATATTGATTCTATCCAAAAAAGTGACTACGCCCAAAATCACGAGCATGGTCAGAATGATATTTTTCTTTGACATAGGATGTGCGGTTTTTTTTTGGGGGGCGGGATTTCTGGGTTGTCCGGATTGTCCGGGTTTTCCGGATTTTCCGGATTTTCCGGGGTTTCTGGGCTTTCCAAGTTGTCCGGATTGTCCAGATTTTCCGGGTTTTCCGGGGGTTCTGGAAATGCTGGGTTTAACTTGCAATTACAGTTTCAGGAATTTTCTTAAGCCTTTCACACCAGAAACTGGTGATGAAAGCACTGGCTTGCCTGTCATTTCAGAAAGTTTCTTTTCCATACGTGCCATTGAGCCTTGAGCCAGGACGAAAAGGTCAACCTTGTCGGCAATCTTCATCGCAGCCTCAGCTATCAGGCGGTCGTGAGTCTCACCATCACCACTCTGTCCTGCTGCAAAGGCACCATCAGCCAATCCATCAACAAGCACTACATCCCTGCCAGCCTCTTTAGCACAACGTTCAAGCAGACGTCGTGTTGGGTCGAGAGTTGTTGACAATGTGGAAATCACAGCAATACGCTTTGCTGAAGTCACAGCCTCCATCGCCATTGGATAGTCGATACGGAAAACTGGTACAGGAGCAATCTCATTTCCCAAGTCGGCAACATCGCCAACAGAAGAACAGCAATTGAAAATAACATCAGCCCCACTATCGGCAGCTGCCAAATAGTCGGCAAGCAGACGGCGGCGCACAGCTGGTGTCACCTTATTGTTGGCTATCACCTCCTGAATAAGAGAATCGTCGGCAATGTGATTAAGTTTAACCTCTGGAAGAACTTCCTTAAAAATCTTTGTCAATGGCTCAACAAGAGCCATAGCTGTATGAACAGCAACTACTTTTATCATAATCGTTTCAGTTTTAAAATAATTCAAGTTTGTCGCAAAGATAAGAAAAAACTTGGTTATTTTAATTCAGAATGCACATTTTACAATTGATAATTAAGTTTTTTTAATTCACTTTTGCGGTTTTGGACGCAATTATGTGCTCAACCTCATACTAACCGCATTGTCGCATTTCCTCTGCCTTATAACTACTTTATCTCCCCCTTATCACTACCTCATATTCGATTGTTATTCGATTCATCTTCGATTGATGTTCGATTGTTATTCGATTAATTGAATCGAAGAACAATTGAGTAATAAATGAATATGAATTGAATATGTATCGAATATCAGGTTTAGTCAAGGCTTATATGTGCTTGACATAAAGCGGAGTCGAGGTTGTAGAGTATAGGTTGTGGGTTATGTCGCAAGTCACTGGCATTATTCGCTAAAAAACCTTAATTATCAATTGAAAATTGTCTATTATCAATTAAAAACCCAAGTTTTTTCTTAATTTTGCGGCATGATGGGTTATTTAAATGGGTAAATGAAAATTAAAACACCATGACAGACATCAATAAAATAGAACTGCAACGCTATAATGACGGTACACCAAGCATACTGCGCAAGAAAACAGTATATACCGAACTTTATTTCTTTCGTAAAAGTGATGTCTTGGTCCAACTTACAAAAGCATTTTGTGAACGTTTCCTCCCTAAATTCGGAGATCGCACAATTGATCAGATGATTCAGGCGGCACGCTCCATAAAACAGAATATAGCAGAGGGGTTGACAGATGGACAAACATCGTTCGAGGTAGAGATAAAACTGATGGGTATCGCAAAAGGCAGCAATCAGGAACTCCTTGAAGACTATCAGGACTATCTGAAGCACCACAACCTGACAGAATGGGCTGTTGATAACAAACCTCGCTTCGATGCTCTGCGAAGATTCTGTAAGGAGCATAGTGACCTACCAGCCTATGAGCCATATTTCTGCCGTTGGACAGACGAGGAAATGTGCAATACGGCAATCTGTCTATGCCACATGGTGGATAAGGCAATGACATCATTCATTGAAAAGCGTGACCACGAATTTGTTGAAGAAGGCGGAATAAGAGAAAGAATGACTGCTGCCCGCCTTGACAGACGAGGCACGCAAAAAGAAATCATAGAGGCACAGGCAAGAGAGATAGCCCAGCTGAAAGCACAAGTAGCATCACTACAACGCGAGATAGCACAGCTAACTGGAAATGCTGGAAAGCCCGGAAATACTGGAAAACCCGGAGATACCGGATAGTCCGGATGGTCCGGAAAAACCGGAAAGTCTGGAAATGCTGGATAATCTGGGCGCAAAAACCGCAAACGTGAATTAAAAAAACTTAATTATTAATTATCAATTATCAATTATCAATTAAAAAACCAATTTTTTTCTTACTTTTGCGGCAGATTTCAAAAAAAACACAAATGGACAAAAGACTGCTTACAATACAGGACGTTTCGTGTGTAGGACAATGCTCACTTACGGTGGCATTGCCTGTTATTTCGGCATGTGGCATAGAAACTGCCATACTGCCAAGTTCAGTACTTTCCAATCATACCGCCAAAGGTTTTTCGGGATGGACATTCTGTGACCTCACAGAAGAAATGCCGAAAATCCTCAAACAGTGGCAGAGGGAAAATATCACTTTCGATGCTTTCTACACAGGATATGTTTCGAAAGCACAAATACCTTATATTTTAGATATCATAGAAAAGACTGCTAATGATGGAGCATTACGCATTGTTGATCCTGTGATGGCTGATTATGGTGTACTATACAAAGGTTTTGACGATGATTTTCCTCAGGAGATGACAAAACTCTGCAAGGGTGCCGATGTGGTTTTACCTAATATTACTGAGGCTTCGCTAATGTTAGGAATGGAATACGAGGAAAATGGATACGACAAGAATTACATAGAAACAATGCTGCATGGACTGCACGATTTGGGAGCGAAAAACGCGGTACTAACAGGAGTAAGTTTCAAAGAAGGAGAACTTGGAGTTGCATGTTTCGATGGAAAAGAAATAAAATATTATTTCACAGAAAAAATAAATGTCTCAATGCACGGAACAGGAGATGCATACGCTTCGGCTTTTACAGGAGCTTTGCTACGTGGAAAAACACTACTTGAAGCCGCATCAATAGCAGCAAATTTCGTGGTGGAATCGATAAAAATGACTATTCCAGACAAGAGCCACTGGTATGGTGTAAAATTTGAAAAAGCACTGCCAAAACTAATAGAAATGTTGAAATAGAGGTTTTCTTAATTTTTTATAAAATCAAACATTCGTATAAAATAATTGTAAATTATTTTGGCGGATGTTTTTTTTTGTGTATATTTGCGCCACTTAATGTAATTATATTTTCATTAAATATTACTAATTTATAAACAAAATTACTT
>JAZLEX010000262.1:0-7003 GCA_045615485.1 Prevotella sp. | reverse complement strand
ACGGTACTGGGTCATAGCCAGAGCCTCCCCAAGGATTGCATCTCAGGATGCGCCATATAGTAAGCAGAAGTCCTTTTATTGGACCATGTTTCTTTAGAGCTTCAATAGCATATTGTGAACAGGTAGGTGTGAATCGGCATGTTGGTGGAAACATTGGCGAAACACATTTCCTATAGAAATGAATCGGCAGGCAAAGAAGAAACACGGCAGCAGATTTCAATATTGCCGCAATCCTCATAATGATATTTTCAGCTTTCACCATTTTCTGCTGCACTTTTGTTCAGCGATGTCAACAGATGAACAACCTTCGCTTCCACCTCCATAGTATCAAGCATTTTCCCTGCCGTCCATATAAAAGCTATGGCGAAAGAGCAATTAGCTATCAAGGATTTGTTTTTGCGATAAGCCTCACGCACCTGACGCTTTATTCTGTTTCTGTCAACAGCACGCTTGAAATGGCGTTTAGGTACGCTTATCAATATTTTGTTGCCGTCAGCCGAAGGATAATAAATCAGTCTTAATGGAAAATTTGACAAAGAACCGCCTTCTTTTCTGCTGAATATCTGTTCGATGAGATGATATTCGCAGATGCGTTCACTTTTACTCAAGGTTTCATTGCTCATTACTTGCTGTTGGCTTTTTTGAGATATTGCTCAATGGCTGATGTCATTGAAGGGCACTGGGTAGTGGGAGCCTCAATAACAAGATTCAAACCTAATTTTTTAGCTTGTGCGGCAGTTGCCGGACCGAAAGTTGCGATGCAGACTTTACGCTTAGCCATATCAGGGAAGTTCTTTACCAATGTACTTACGCCAGTAGGAGTGAACAAGACTACCAAATCATAGTCGAACACCTCGTCTTTGGCGAAATCATTGCTCACTGTGCGATACATGATGCATTCCTTGAAAGTCAGTTCGTTAGCTTCCAACAATGCTGCATCAGCCGTACCATGAACATCGCTTACAGGGAAAAGATATTTCTCCGACTTATGCTTCACCATAAACGGAACAATGTCGGCAAGTTTTCCTGAGGTACCAAAGAAAATCTTGCGTTTTCTGTATTGAGCATATTTCTGTATATACAAGGCAATGGCTTCTGTCAGACAAAAATATCTCATAGTTGCGGGTATTTTTATTTTCATCACCTTTGCCATGTTGAAGAAATGGTCAATAGAGTGGCGTGAAGTAAAAATAACAGCAGTATAATCCAAGATTTTTGTGCGTTGCTTCCTAAAATCTTCTTCAGTTATACCAACAACTTTTATGAAAGGTCTGAATACAACATCTACACCAAATTGTTTTGCGAGGTCATAATATGGTGATTTATCACCCGCTGGCTTTGGTTGCGATACCAAAATTTTCTTAATCATTTGCGCACTAAATAAAGTATTACAAATACCCCAATCACCTTGCAAGTCCGTAAAGCAAAAGGAGTGGTGTCACTTCGAGGGCGCAAAGGTACAAAATAAAATGGAAAAAATAATCGAAACGATAAAAAAAGATACTCCAACACTTGAAAAGTGTTAAAAATTTTATAAAAGCAACGACTATCAAAAAAATAATGAATACAAATGATGGCGGACAATCAGTATAGACTCCTAACAATGCTACAAAAAAGAATAAAATGCCTTCTAATGTTGTGATGAACATTAATGAATGCATCCAGTTTTCGTTGTTTTTATCTCTGAAAAAAGTCCAATTCACAAGCATATAGAGCAGAAAGCGCAGAAGCATATAACCTGCTGAATAGCCCAAATATGTCCAAAATGTCTGTTTCCCAAATTCTATATACAGAAGCAATGCAAGCATTATTATTGTTTGCAGGCATAGCACCAGCTTGTAATTAATCTCTAAAGCCGTGCAGAAGAAATTGGAATAGTTTCGTGGGTAGGGAAATGATTTGATTTCCCTTATCAGATAACCCTTGGTTTGTCCTATCGCCAAAGTTGCTACAACAAAACACAATATCAGGAACGAGGATACTATTGTGTCGTTACGTAGCGTCAAAGCAATAGGTTCAACTTCAACCATATCGATTACAGCCCGAAGGTGTTTTTCAGTTTGTCAACCATGTCAAGTTTTTCCCATGTAAACAATTCCACCGTCATGGTTTTTGTTTCGTGGTAACAACTTGTAAATACTTTTTCCTTAACTTCATATTTCCGTCCCATGTGACCGTAGGCTGCTGTTTCTAAGTATATTGGTTGACGTAGTTTCAACTGGCGCTCAATGGCTTTCGGGCGGAAGTCGAACAGACTACCTATTTTCATGCTGATTTCCTCATCAGTCATGTCGATATGGCTTTTGCCATACGTATTTACGTATATGCTGACAGGTTCTGCCACACCGATGGCATAACTCAATTGCAGCAGCACTTCATCGGCAATTCCTGCTGCAACCATGTTTTTTGCCACATAGCGTGCCATGTAGGCAGCCGAACGGTCAACCTTTGAAGGGTCTTTTCCTGAAAAAGCCCCACCACCATGGGCTCCTCTTCCACCGTATGTGTCAACGATAATCTTCCTGCCAGTCAGTCCAGTGTCACCATGAGGACCACCGATTACAAATTTTCCTGTAGGATTGACAAAATATTTGATGTCATTATTAAACAGAGCAAGAACTTTCTCACTATGTATCTGTGATTTCACACGTGGAATCAGAATGTTTATCACATCTTCACGAATCTTTGCCAGCATTTTCTCATCTTCATCAAATTCGTCGTGCTGCGTAGATACGACAATGGTATTGATTCGCTGGGGAACACCTGCCTCGTTGTATTCTACTGTTACCTGTGCCTTGGCATCTGGGCGCAGATAAGTCATCTGCTTGCCTTCTCGGCGTATGTCTGCCAAAGTTGACATCAGCTTATGCGACAAGTCGAGGGTTACAGGGATGTAGTCTTCCGACTCGTTTGTGGCATAGCCAAACATCATGCCTTGGTCGCCAGCCCCCTGATTGTCTTCAATGTCTTTGTTCACGCCTTGGGCAATGTCGCCACTCTGCTCGTGAATGGAAGTGAGGATTCCGCAGGAGTTGCCGTCAAACTGGTAGGCTGATTTATTATAACCTATTTTATTTATTGTGTTTCGGGCAATTGTCTGAAGGTCGATGTATTCTGTCGATGTTACTTCGCCCATTATCACCACTTGACCCGTGGTGACAAAGGTTTCTATTGCACAATGTGCCTTCTCGTCGTAGGCAAGGAACTGATCCAGCAAGGCATCGGATATCTGGTCCGCTACCTTGTCTGGATGTCCTTCTGATACTGATTCAGATGTGAATAAGTAATTCATTTATTTAATTTTAACTTACAAATCTTTAACTTTAGGTGTGTTCTATAAATTATAAAATGATATGAACTCTTATGGTAGCCTTCGTGTTGGATGCTTTCAGTTTCTTTTTGGCATCTTCCTCTGCTTAAATCAATTGCATAGTAACTATGCGCTTGCTTTAACCAAAGAAATTTGCTCAAAAATAATTCTGAAATCATCTCAATATAATTTATAGAACCCACCTTTAGCATGTGCTCAAGTTCTATAATTCTGGCATCATTACCACTTCAATATGGGTTTTGCCGCCAAGCAGTACTTTCTTGACGTATTCTGCTACATTTTCTGGCGTCAGAGAATTAACGATGTTCTTAAATTCGGTGTATGTATCCATATTGTAGTTTACGTCTTGCTCAATCACTCCAATCCAGTAACCGTTGGTCTTCTGGTTGTCCTCATGGTTCTTAATCATGTATTCCTTAACCTTGGTCAGCATGTCAGGATTGATTTCCTTTCCGAGATTTTCAGCACCCTGACGCATGAGCAGCATTACGCTGTCTTCTTTTTCATATTTGAATGGGCATACACCTATAAGTTGAGAAATATGGTTCAAACCAGTCATGGTTACTCTACCAACTGCCTGTGCAGAATAAGCAGCACTTGCTTCTTCGCGGATTTCCTTAGTGTAAATCATGTCGAGCAACTGTCCAGCAACATCAGCCTTGATGATGTTTTCCAGAGTTACAGGAGCTTCTTCGTTGATCCAGAACATATAGCTGTTGGCAGTAGGAGTTTCCATCTTCTTTGTAAAGTGGTTTACAATCTGTCCCTTTGCAATTGTCCTCACATCCTTCCACTGTGCATCAGCCTTGTTCTTTGATGGCAAAGCAGCAATGTATTGTTCGAGCAGTGGACGGATGGTTGCCTCGTCGTAGTTGCCAGAAATATAGAAGTTGAAGTTTGCTGCATTCGAGAAACGTTCCTTAACCATTTCCAAGCATCTATCATAACTTGATTTGTCAAGGTCGGCAACGTCAATATTATAGAAGCGAGGGTTGTGGGCATAGAGAGTAGCCTGTACCGAGTCTGAGAATACGGCTGTAGGCTGCAACGACTTGTTCTGCAATATTGTTCTGTAAGCTTGCATTGTATTGCCGTATGTCTTCTCGTCCTTCTTCATATCAGTAATGCTCAAATACATTAACTGGAACATTGTCTCAAGATCCTTTGGAGTAGAAGATGCACTTATCACGTCGAAGTTGTTGCCAAGGCTCAAAGAAACTGAAATCTGCTTACCAGCCATAGCTTTCTGCAGTTCATTGTGGTCAAAGTTTCCTACACCACTTGAAGCAACTGCTGCATCAAACACTTTAAGGTTTGCATAGTCGGCTTCGCCATACATAGCCTGACCACCCTTGCTCAATGCGTCAATCACAATCTGGTCGGCTTTGTAGTCAGTCTTTTTCATATAGACTGTAGCACCATTTGACAACTGCAACTTCTTGAAACCATATTTATAATCAGATTCCTTCTTGATTTTGCCTGGTTTTGGCATCTGAGTCATCAGAGGCTCATTCTTTACGTTATCTACGTATTCAGTAAGTTCTTCACCACGCACCTTGCCAAGGGCAGCAAGAAAACCTTCCTTTGTAGGATACACCACACCTTCCTTCTCCTGATTGAAGTTGATGATAACAAGATTTGAGTCGGTCACGCTGACAATCTCTTTCAGCAATGTATTTACCACATCAACATTTACCTGTGGAAGCACCATCTGTGCAAACTGGTTGAGCTTTTCCATTGATGGCAGAGCCTCGTTGCTCAGGAAGTTGTCGCGGCAGTCGTCACCCCAGTTGTGGTTGTCTCTCTTCTCGCGGTTGGTGTATTGCTTTTCAATCAGAGACTGATATTCAGCCTTTGCACGCTCGTATTCTGTAGCAGTGAAACCGAACTTTGCAGCTCTCAAAGCCTCACGATACACAGCACTGAGTGCCTCCTCAGCTTTTCCATCCTTTGGCAGGGCAGATAAAGTAAAGGCATCCTTGGTTCTTGAAAACAGATATGTTTCATCACCTGCTCCAGCCTGAATGAATGGACATTCAGGGTCAAGTGCAACCTCCTGCAAACGCAGATTCATCATGTGGCTGATAACGTATTTCTGATAACCCATAAACAGCGACAGCATAGTGTTTCTCATGTTGTCAGGCAGAGCATCGTGCTTGAACATTGCCTGAACAATAGAGTAACGCTGCTCCTTATCCTTATCTACTACGATGATAGGTTCAGCATTGTCAGGAACTTGCTCTGCAACTACAGGAACAGCATTTTCAGGCACCTTTAGGTCACCGAACATTTCCTTTATCTTATTGATAGTGTAATCCACGTCAATATCACCAATCACAATCACAGCCTGATTGTCTGGACGATACCATTTCTTATAATAGTCGCGCAGTTCGTCATACTTGAAATTATCTACAACGCTCATTAGTCCGATAGGCATACGCTTGCCATATTTGCTACCAGGATAAAGAGTCTCTAAGTTGCGCTCAACCATACGGCTCTGAGCATCTGTTCTCAGACGGTATTCCTCATGGATAACGCCACGTTCCTTGTCAATCTCACTACCTTCGAGCAGCAAAGCACCAGCCCAGTCGTGGATAATCAGCAGACAAGAGTCTAATGCGCTCTGACGAGTTGAAGGAACATTGCAGATTCTATACACAGTCTGGTCGATAGAAGTATAAGCATTTAGGTCGCTACCAAACTGCACACCAAGACTTTCACAATAGCGGATAACGCCATTTCCAGGGAAATTCTTCGTACCGTTGAAGCACATGTGCTCTAAGAAGTGAGCCAGACCTCTTTGAGATTCTTCTTCCTGGAGAGAGCCCACCTTCTGTGCAATATAGAAATTCACACGTTTCTCAGGATAAGCATTTTTTCTTACATAGTAGGTTAGACCATTGTCCAATTTACCCTTCTTAACATCAGGATCCATTGGAACCTCAGGCATCATCTGTGCCATCATTGCAGATGCGCAAATGAGCACCGCAATCATCAAAAATAATTTTTTCATATTTGTAAAATTTAAAATAAACACTAAAGTTAGACGCATTCTTGCTGTAAAAACTACAAAATCGCTGCAAAATTACGAAAAATCAAAAGCAAAAACAAATTTTCCGAAAAAAATTAAAAATAATTAAGGTGAGCACTATAAATCACTCAGCCTTTTTGAATAAGTTCAAGGCACTCAACCATACGAGTGTGATTGATGCCATCTACATCATGGCATCCTATACTTACGGTCCTTTGTTGGGTATGTTTGCTTTCGGTCTGTTTACCAAATATACGGTTCGCGATCGTTACGTTCCTTTCGTTGCCGTCATCTCTCCTGTAATTTGCTATGCTTTGTCGGTGTATGTTCCCCAATATACAGGTTATCAGTTCGGCTATGAGTTGCTCATGCTGAACGGCTTATTGACGTTTGTCGGTCTCTGGGCATTGCGAAGAGACTGTTAAAAAATCATAAAACTCTAAACTCTAAACTCTAAACTCCAAACTCTTTTCTTACCTTTGCACCCGCTTTTTTAAAAATAAGAGAAAATTATGTATTTAAATCCAGAAAAGAAAACAGAAATCTTTGGACAATACGGAAAGTCTAACTCTGATACTGGTTCTCCTGAGAGCCAGATAGCATTGTTCTCATACCGTATTTCCCATTTGACGGAACATCTT
>JAZLEX010000261.1:0-2333 GCA_045615485.1 Prevotella sp. | reverse complement strand
AGTAATGATCGATATCACACGACGGGGCATCGGAAGGCCGTCCGTTTGTTCTATATTATTCATTGGAAATTTCTAAGTGAATATACTTTTTAAGATTGCAAATTTCGTTATTTTTGTCTATTCTAACAAAAAATAAGACTTTAAAAAATCAAAATATACAATCATTCCATTTTTTTAGTGGGAAATATGATTTTTCTTAATAGTTGTCCCATGATTTGAAACAAATAATACGTATCTTTGCAGCCGAAACATCAAGAGCAGTCATCTTCGGATGGACTCGCCAACCGAGCAGAAAAGCCACGGTGGTCAGTACGATGTGGAAGAATTATTAACTTCAAAAACAATCAAATCATGAGTACATTAGATTCTATTATCAAGGAATTTGGGTTTGACTTTACCCAAATGTCTATTGACACCCTCATTGCCAACTTCAACAGAGAAGTCGGCTCTCGTGCTGGCACAGCTGCACGTCTCGCTTTCAACCTTGTAAACATTGAAGAGTTGATGCGTCGTGGTATAGACGTTTCAGAAGTTTATGACGGAACAACCATAAAATTTGCTCACACAGTCATGTTGGATGACTCAGGAACCAAACTGGTTCTGACGCAAGACTAAATAAAGAAAGGCTCATACATTCGTCTGCTCTGAATGTAAGAGTCTTTTTTATAAAGATTCAAGTTCTTTAATATATTCCCCAGGGATAGATAATTTGGACATCTAAATGCCTTGGTTGTACCGCTACATTATATTGAGCTTTAATCGAGAGAAGCTGGTTTTGAAGTAACTTATGACGTTCCTTTCCAATTGTTGTTATCTGCTCAGAAACAAATTCTGGAATTACAACATAGTCAAGTTTGTCATCGTCCTCAAAATCTTTGCAAAATTTATCTTCTTTTAGAGGCAATGACTCATTCAACACTATACTGCCAACGAACCAGGAATCAGGTTCTTCACCAGGTTCATATAAATGATAAATATCATTCTTTTTATTATACAAAGTCATTCCAGGCTTGAAATCTATAGGACATTTGCAATGACTTAAAACTTCTCTCAAAGTACCGTTGATTTGATTTTCAGTTTCAAAAATAAACTTTTCTATTTGTTCATATTCCGTGAAAGGTATTTTATGAAAAAGGCGATATATTTGATAATAGTTTTCAAATTTCAAACTCCATCCATATTTAATATCATCGAGTACAAAATTATCATCATCGTTATATGTATGAAGATGTATGATATCAAATGATGGACTACCGAATAATGGGACATGCGCCACTCGATATAATGTAAGATCGAAACATCCATTATACAGATAAATTTGATCCTTTTTGTATACAAAACGGACGAATAGAGAACATAACATTCTCCAAAACTTTACAATAGGCCAAAAGATTATAAACAATAGTATTTCAAAAAGAGTTTTCATATATAAATATCTATGAATTATTATTAACTGGCACAAAATTAATCGATGGTTCACTCAAATCATGGGACAAGTATGATAAATATCTATTTCTCTTTAATTTTTGACATAGTATTAATATTTCCACTATAAGGTTTAAATCGAAAATTGATGTTTAACAAATAAAAACGTGTTTTGTGAAAGTATCTCAAAAACACAAACTTCCAAATAAACGTACAATGACGTGCATCGTCTTAAAGACAGAAAGCAGGAGGAAACCGGTACTCGGATCGCTTTCTGAAACTAATGTCGAACAAATTAAACATTTACTATTATGAAGAAGACAATGTTCGCAGTTCTCTGCCTCGCAATGACCGCCATGACCGCCATGGCTAAGGATAACAACGTACAGAAGGGTCACATGAATAAGCCTCGTCACGAGATGGTTGACCCAGTCATCAATATGGAGATCGTCGGCCAGATGGGTCTGAGCGATAAGAAAGTCCAGCAGATCGCTAACCTCAAGGTTAAGAAGCAGGAGGAGATGAAAGCTCTCCGCGCTCAACATCAGCCAAAAGCAGGCAAGAAGGCTAATCATGGCATGAAGCATCATGCAGCTCCTGGTCAGCAGCCTATGGCAAAGAAGGCTCCGCATAAGGGGGAGCATCGTGCAAAGATGCAGGCTATCAATGAGAAGTATCGCAAGGACATGCTGGACATTATGAGAACAAAGACCTATGTAAAGTACGTCGAGAAGGTCAATGACCACCTGGCAATGCACCAGCCTCATGGCAAGCATCACAAGGGCCACGGTCAGAAGATGCACAAGGGTTCAGCAAAGTCCTGCCCCACCGGTCAGGCAATGCATCGGCAAAACAGCCGAAGATGTCACGGTCGGGCTTGGTATATTGCAGGCCAGGGTAGTTATTCA
>JAZLEX010000260.1:0-3859 GCA_045615485.1 Prevotella sp. | reverse complement strand
ACTCCGCTCGATACGGCACTCAAGGTATAGAACGGTACTTTCAATGAACTTGCAACAATCTGTGCCAAAGTTGTTTTGCCCACTCCTGGAGGTCCCCACAATATAAAAGACGAAACTCGTCCTGAGTCAAGCATTTTTCTCAGCACGGCTCCTTCTCCGACCAAATGTTTCTGACCTATGTATTCATCCAAGGATTTAGGTCTTAATCTTTCTGCTAATGGTTCACTCACAATAATTTCAATTTAGAATGCACAATTTAATCCGTAAAACCGCAAAGTTCCCTAATTTCCTGGTTCCCTAATTTCCTAATGGATTCCAGCCTTGGGCTTTCAGGTCGAACTCCTTATCATCGCGAGTTACAAGAATCTTGCCGAATTTTTCTTCTGTGATGTAGCCTATCAGTTTGACATCCTTCATGGCTTCTATTTTGTCCTTATCACCGATTGGAACGGTGAACAGCAACTCATAGTCTTCGCCACCATTCAGGGCGCAGGTGATAACGTTCAGATTCATCTCTTCTGCCATGACGGCTGTTTGATAGTCGATAGGAATATTGTTCTCGTATATTCTGCAACCACAATGACTCTGCTCACAGATATGGAACAGTTCACTGCTCAATCCGTCGCTAATATCCATCATAGCCGTTGGCCTAATGCCCATGGTTTGCAATTGCTGTATGACATCACCACGTGCTTCAGGTTTCATCTGCCGTTCAAGCAGGTATTCCTTGCCTGCAAAGTCGGGATTGGCTTCTGCTTTTTTGGATTCGTCAAGTTGCTGATAAAAGACTTCTTTTTCTCTTTCCAAAAGTTGCAGTCCCATATACGCAGCACCGAGGTCACCAGATACGCAGATTAAATCCGTTGGTTTTGCACCATTGCGATAAATTATCTCGTCTTTGCTGGCTTCACCAACAGCAGTAATGCTGATGGCAAGTCCTGTATAGGAAGATGTAGTGTCACCACCTACAATATCCACGCTCCATTTTTCGCAAGCCAGACGCAGACCTTCATAGAACTGTTCCATGTCTTCTACTGTGAAACGCTTGCTCAGGGCAATGCTGACAACAATTTGTTTTGGTGTGCCACCCATGGCAAAAATGTCGCTCAGGTTGACCATCGCTGCCTTGTAGCCTAAATGTTTGAGAGGCATATACGTAAGGTCGAAATGCACACCTTCCATTAGTAAGTCTGTAGTTACAAGGACTTGTTTGTCGGGATAGTGCAGCACAGCACAATCATCACCTATCCCATATAGTGTGCTGGCATTTTTCGGTTTTATATCTTTCGTAAGATGTTTTATCAATCCAAATTCACCTAAATCTGCTATTTCCATTTGTAATTTATTAAAAATCCACAAAACTGATTGTTTTTGTCTGATTGGTTGTGGTTCCTGAGCCAGAGTCAGAGTCAGAGTCAGTGTCAGTGTCAGCGTCAGAGTCAAAGTTTGAGTCAGAGTCAGAGTTTCTGTTGCTATGGTCTTTCTTTTTGTGAAGCACAAACTCCTCAATGGTATTCATGAACTTTTCTTCTTGCTCATTGATGATTCTAACCTCTATTGGTTGTACATAGAGATTATCTTTCACTTCTTGACTGAGTTTAGTGGTAGCCATTAGTCGTGTCTCGTCTTTCTCTGTAGTGACGATTATTTTCGGTTGAGCCATGTTTGCAAACGTATTGTTGATTTTTAGAATATCGTCTGCAAGAAATTCATGATGGTCGGCAAATGTAAGCGATGTAATATGAGTGGTTTTCTTTTTTATATCCTCATACATCTGCATTGGCGTGGCAATACCTGTAAGCAACAGCACATTTGTGTCAGGCGTAATGCTTGCTGAACCTCCACTCTCCATTTTGCGCAAAGGTTGGTACTCTATAGATGAGAAATAAACACGCTGATATGGATAGACGCCAACTTCCTTTGTAAGCACTCTGAAATCAATAGGTTTTAGGTCGGCAGGACATTTTGTGACAATGATTATGTCAGCTCTGCTGCGTGATGATACAGGTTCGCGCAATCGTCCTGCTGGCAAAAGTTTGTCTTTGTCTGGCATGTTGTTGTAATCCATCAGCAGAATGTTTATCCCAGGTTTCACATAACGATGCTGATAACTGTCATCGAGTATTACTACATCTGGTTTTGGATTCAGTTGCAGCAAATGTTTTATGCCGTCGGCACGTTTCTCGTCAACAGCCACTATGACTTCTGGAAATTTCTGCTTTATCTGGAATGCTTCATCTCCAATATCGTTTGCTGGTGTATTATCGTTTGCCAGAACGTAACCTTTTGTCTTGCGTTTGTAACCACGACTGAGCACAGCCACCTTGCAATCGTCTTTCAGCAGGCGGATAAGGTATTCCACACATGGTGTTTTCCCCGTACCGCCCACTGTTATATTTCCAACACCTATTATGGGAATATCGAATTCCTGGCTTCTCAATATTCCAAAATCGAACAATTCGTTGCGTAGGAATATTGCGAGACCATACCCCCAACTAAGTGGCAAATATTTTGGATTTGGTTCCATTATTAATGCGTACTGATTACGAATGGTATGCGTGCCTGGATAGCATCCTGATTCTTGATGTTCTTGAGCATTACGAATGGTTCATAGAACTCGCCCATTGTCTCATGCAGTTTAGCATCAAGAATGGTGTTGGTCTTGTTCTGCTCAAAAAGTTTTTCATACCATTGTTTTTCTGCAGGATATGATTCGGTATAGTATTCGTCTGTCTTTGCCAGTTTTGCTGCTTTCTTTATAGCCTCATCAAGTCCACCAAGTTCGTCAACAAGCTTGATTTTCTTTGCATCAACAGCTGTATAGACATGACCTTGAGCAATCTGGTCAACCTGATCGCGAGTCATACCTCTGCCATCGCCTACACGCTTGAGGAAGAGTTCATATCCACGCTGTATGTATTTATCCAGTATTGCCATTTCCTCAGCATTGAACGGACGTGCCATCATGTTGCCAAAGGTACTGTATTTGTTTGTCTTGACTTCTTCAAACTTGATTCCTAATTTCTGTGTCACCAGTTCGCTGAAATCAGGGAACATTCCGAAGATACCAATTGAACCAGTGATTGATGTTGGCTCGGCAACAATCCAGTTTGAGTTGCAACTCATGTAATAGCCGCCACTTGCTGCCATACCACCCATAGAAACCACTACTGGCTTTTCTTTCTTCAGCAACTCAATTGCTCTCCAAATCTGTTCTGAAGCATAGGCGCTGCCACCACCAGAATTTATTCGTATAACTACTGCTTTTACATCATCATCCTTTGCCAGGGCAGCAAGGTCTTTTGTCACGTCTTCACCAATGATCTGATGCGAACTATTGATAGAGAACGAAGTTTCTGATGCTGTCTGCACAATGTCACCATAAGCATAATAAACAGCAATTTCGTCTCCGCTTTTGTCTTTTTCAAGATTGTTGATTGTTGATGGCAAAACCTGATTTATATCATCGTCAGCATCAGCTTTCAGCAATTTGTTTATTTCAGCTTTTACTTCGTCAACATAGACAAGTTTATCAACCATCTTAAGTTTAAGATAGTCCTGCGGGTCATTGAACATGATAAAGCGGTCGGCATAGTTGTTGAGTGAATCAACAGATATTTTTCTGCTTTCAGAAACATCAGCAAGCACTTGACTCCAGATGCTGTTGATATAGGCTGTAATCTGTTCGCGGTTGGCACTGCTCATCTCATCTGCCATATACATTTCAGGTGCACTTTTGTAAGTACCCACCTTTGCAAGTTGGAACTTTACTCCAAACTTTGCAAGGAAATGTTTCAGATACATAGGTTGTGAACCGATACCTGTCCACTCAACCGTTCCATTATGATTGAGCAGTATC
>JAZLEX010000259.1:0-3148 GCA_045615485.1 Prevotella sp. | reverse complement strand
AGTCGTTCACCTTTCTTTCACCTTGAAAGGTTTCAAGGAAAATCATCAGTAAACAATCATAAATCATGAAAAATTTTGTTTTTGCCGCTATTATGCTGGCAGCCTTTATTTCACAGACAAATGCACAAAATGGCAGTATTTCAGAGTCCATGTTGTCACAGATTCGCAATTCTCAACAGATGACAGTTTCCGACAAGGCATTGAGTAATGCCATTCAGGAAAATGCCATTGATCTACTCGCGTTAAACCACAAAAATCAAGCTGAACTGGATACTTATTTCAGTATCGACACGAAAGCACAAATCATCACCGACCAAAAAAGTTCTGGCCGCTGCTGGTTGTTTAGTGGATTGAATGTCTTACGAGGTAATTTTGCAAAAAAGACTGATTCATTAAGCGTAGAACTATCTCAAGCATATTTGTTTTTCTACGACCAGCTCGAAAAAGCCAATCTTTTTCTGCAAGGGATAATAGAGACCGCTAACAAGCCAATCGATGACACAAGAGTACAGTTCTTCTTTAAATCTCCAATTAATGACGGTGGTACATTTTGCGGTGTTGCTGACTTGACAGAGAAATACGGAATTGTTCCAAAAGCAGCTATGCCAGAAAGTTTTTCAACCGACAATACATCGCGTATGCGACAACTGATCAGCAGCAAATTGCGCGAGTATGGATTGCAGTTGCGAAAGATGGTTGCCAATAAAGCAAAAAACAACGATTTAATCGCAGAAAAAACAAAAATGCTGAGCACTGTTTATCACATGCTTTCCATGACTGTCGGAGAACCTCCAACGGAGTTTACATTTACTTTCAAGAACAAGAAAGGGCAACCATTACAAACGAAGAAATATACTCCAAAAAGTTTCTATGAAGAAGTTGTAGGAGAAAGTCTCAACGGCTCCTTTATTATGGCAATGAATGACCCTCGGCGCGAATATTACAAAACATACGAAGTGGAATTTGATCGCCATACATACGATGGGCACAATTGGAAATACATCAATCTGCCAATGGAGGATATTGAAAAAATGGCGATAGAAGCATTGAAAGATGGCAATAAGTTGTATAGTTCGTACGATGTGGCCAAATTTCTTGACAGAAAACGCGGCTATGCAGATATAAACAATTATGACTATGCATCGCTTTTCAACACAACATTCCCTATGACGAAGGCAGAACGAATTTCAACATTTGACAGTGGGTCAACCCATGCGATGACACTTACAGGAGTTGATCTTGATGAAAATGGTATGCCAAAGAAGTGGAAGGTGGAAAATTCATGGGGCAAGGAATGGGGACAGAAAGGATGTCTGATAATGTCAGCACAATGGTTCCGTGAATTCATGTTCCGCCTTGTTGTTCCAAACAAGTACGTTCCTGATAATATTCTAAAGGCAAATGCTCAAAAACCAACAATGGTTCCGCCAGAAGATCCATTGTTTGCTGAGGATGAGTAAATAATTTCAACTTTCGCAAGCTCCAGTTGATTAGAAGTTAAGGAGTTAAAGAAGTTAAGGAGTTAAGGAGTAAACCTTGCCTATAGTTTACTTCATCAAAATACGCCGACAATCTACTATTATTGTCTTAACTCCTCTAACTTCTTAACTACTTAACTCCTTGAGTTTCGAAAGTTTGAAGAACTTGCGAAACTTGAATAAATAATTAAAATATTATAATTATTCAGCAAGTTTTTTGCGGTTTTGCAATTTTTTGTTATTTTTGCGCCGAATTCGCATTAATAAATTGTTTGAGATATTAGTATGGGACTATTTTCATTTGTACAAGAGATAGCAATGGACTTGGGTACCGCCAATACCATTATTATCAGCAATGATAAGATTGTTGTTGATGAACCAAGTGTAGTAGCAGTTGACCGTCGTACGGGAAAGATGATAGCAGTAGGCGAAAAGGCAAAGATGATGTATGAGAAAACTCATGACAACATCCGCACTACCAGACCTCTCTACAATGGTGTAATCAGTGATTTCTCCGCATGTGAACTTATGATGCGCGGACTTATCAAGATGGCACATTCTGGCAGCAAATTCTTCTCACCATCGTTGCGAATGGTAATTGGTGTTCCATCGGGTAGCACAGAAGTTGAACTCCGTGCAGTACGCGATGCAGCTGAACATGCCAATGGCCGTGATGTGTATCTGCTTTATGAGCCAATGGCAGCAGCTATCGGTATTGGAGTGGATGTTGAGGCTCCAGAAGGAAATATGGTTGTTGATATTGGTGGTGGAACTACTGAAATTGCCGTGATTTCGCTTGGTGGTATTGTTGCGAATGATTCAATCCGAGTAGCTGGTGATGACTTTACAAATGATATTCGTGAATACATGGGGCGTCAGCACAACGTAAAAGTATCTGAACGAATGGCAGAACGAATAAAGATACATGTAGGTAGTGCTATTACAGACTTAGGTGAATCTGCACCTGAAGATTATCTTGTGAATGGTCCAAACAAGATTACAGCCCTGCCTGTTCACGTATCAATATGCTATCAAGAAATAGCCCATTGTATTGACCGCTCATTGCAAAAACTGGAAGCTGCAATATTGAAGGCATTGGAAACGACACCTCCTGAATTGTATGCTGATATTATCAAAAACGGAATCTATCTGACAGGTGGTGGCGCATTATTGCGTGGTTTGGACAAGCGTCTTTCTGAAAAAATCAAAATACCATTCCATATTGCGGAAGACCCACTTCATAGTGTTGCCAAAGGTGTCGGTATAGCATTGAAAAATGTTGACCGCTTTACATTCTTAATGAGATAGGCTTACGGGCGATAGTTGCTTTTGCTATCGCTATAGTTAGCGTTTGGAATGCAGAATCTACTTGAATTTCTACACAAATTCAGTCATTGGCTATTATTTCTTTTCCTCGAAATAATTAGTCTCGTACTGCTCGTTAGTTATAATGGCTATCAGAGCAGTGTTTGGTTTTCGTCTGCCAATACAATTGCTGGGATATTTCTGGAATGGAACTCGGTGTTCACTAATTTCTTTTCACAGGCAAAGATAAACGAAGAACTGACTTCAACCAATCTTAAACTCATGCAGGAAAATGAGTATTTAAGAGAAACTTTGGAATCTGCCAAAATCAAACAACAAGCAATCAGCATTCCGTACAAATTTAT
>JAZLEX010000258.1:0-3327 GCA_045615485.1 Prevotella sp. | reverse complement strand
TAGATATACGGTTCCTCGCACTAAGATTGACGTAACAAAGAAATCCGGGTATCTCGGTATTGGTGGTGAAGGAATTATGTTGGCACCGCAAGCCATGACTAAAATCAAAGTAACTTTCTCACAGCAGTATAAGGGTACAGGCCCAGTAAATGGAGATGAAATAGTAGAAACATTCACTTACGATTGTAAATTCGGCCTTACTGCAGGAGCCCAGAAATGGGAAGCAGGCAAACGCTATATTTATGAACTCGATTTTCGTGTAAACGAAATAAATGTAGTTGCATCTGTTGAACCTTGGTGCGATGTTTTCGATGAAAATCCTCCTTATGTAATCGATATTCCAGAAGTTGATATTCCAGAAGTTGCAAATTATACTAATACAGGAACTACCGACATGACGGTACCGGTTGATCTCGTCGCAGGTACGAAGTTTATTTTCGACAATGGTGACGGTGAAGTTAATGCCTACACAAACAGTTATCCATATGCTATAGGAACTGGTAATACCACTAATATAGACATTACCCTTAAAGCAAATAAGACAGCTAAGTTCTACGTTTCTGAAGGTGGTCAAGTGGAAGTGAAAATTTCAAATGAAGACCTTGTCATAGATGAAGATGAAGTGTTTGACCCTGACAAATTTATTGTTAAATATGAAGTTATATTTGATGCAGGGGAGGGTTTAATTTATAAAGAGTTCAATTGTTTTGGAACAAAATTTAATAAAAGTTCAGTAGATTTATACTTTATTACAGGAGATCATACAATAGAGGGTTGGTATAAGGAGCAAACTTATACTACCAAATGGGATTTTGACAATGAAGGAGTGACAAAAGCTCTCACTTTGTATGCTAAGTGGAACGATGATAATTAGTGTTGAGTCCACTTAATAGGTGGAAATCTTCAAGATTGAAATTGCCGGTTTAGGTGGACTCATTTGATTATTCACTCAAGTTTCGCAAGCCTTCCGCAAGTTCGCGAAAAGGAGTAAAATTGAATGCTTCCGAAACTTGAGTTATTTTGAATATTATGAGATTGACGAAAAAATACGTTACATCCTTTTTGGTGGCGGTCGCTTTGTTGGCGACCGCCTGTCAAAAGGACGAATTGGTGTCGCAGCAAGCACAAACTTCAAACCGCAAAATTGAAGTGAAAGCTTGTGTTGCCTCTGACGGAGTTCAAAATTTTACAAGGTCAGCTATTGTTGGCACTGCCGTACCTACGGATAGGAATCTTGTAATGTCAGCATATTTCAATAATTCTTCCGATGGCGAACGTGGTGTGACTTCAGATGGGAGTTGTGACTACTTTAAAGACGTAAAGTTTGCATTTGACGGTAATGTCTGGATTTCAGAGGAAAATTCTATTTATTGGCCTCTTACAGGTAATCTGGACTTCCTGGCATACTCTGCCGAGCAGAATAGCCTTTCTGCAACATGGGGTGATGAAGGTGTTAATGGTGTTGGGGTACTGGATTGTTCAAAAAAAGTAGTGCTTAGCGGCTTCAATGCATCGCAATCAGCATTGGATGACGTACTCTATGGGGCGGCTAATAATCTGAGCTCCACCTCTACAGCTGTGCCTATGGAGTTTAGGCACGCCAAGGCCCTCATCGTCTTTACTGCCAAGGCAAATTATGATGATGCCATCACGATTACCAATATTAAAATGGGGAATATATCATCGGTCGATGACGGCTTAATACTTGAAGTTGAAAACAATGTAGGTGGTATCAGTGCAACTTGGAAAAGACCTTCTGCCATTGATCCTGTTGATGTATCAGTTCCAGGCATAAATTCATATCCTGTACCCATAAAGGCAATGGATGTCACTAAAAAAGCCTTTTATTGCGGTATAGGAGGAAAAGGCTTTATGGTGTATGGCGGTCACCGTATGACCTCCTTCACAGTGACTTTTACCCAAACAGCTCCTAATGGGCAACTTCTAACCAAGAGATTTACGTATGATTGCCGAATCGGAATACAAGATGGCGATCCTATACCGGAATGGCAGGCCGGCAAGAGGTATATCTATGAACTTGATTTTGACTTGCAGGAAATCAGCGTTACTTCGCAGGTGAATGATTGGAGTATGAGCATGTGAACGAGCGACAGATCCCGTTCATCTGCCTGTGTAAATGATAGTAAAGGTGTCCACAACCTTAAAGAGCCATCCCACATCATAAGGGTGGCTCTTTAAGTTAGGGATTGTCGCAAATTTGCAGAAATAAATCTAACGATTTGATTGTCAATGTTATAAAAATTTTGTACCTTTGCACAAAATAACAAAAATTCCCCCAAACTGCTTCGGATGGCTGATTTTGGGGGAAATGAAAAAAACATCATGGCAAAGGTACAACAATTTTCTGAAATAACACCAAGTTTTGCATTTACAGAGTTCGATTTTTACAAAAATTATGAAGAATCATTCAAAAAATGCGAGATTGGACGCATCCATGCCCTCCTTCCGCTT
The DNA here is from genome assembly GCA_045615485.1 of Prevotella sp. Classification (GTDB taxonomy): domain Bacteria; phylum Bacteroidota; class Bacteroidia; order Bacteroidales; family Bacteroidaceae; genus Prevotella. The sequence continues at coordinate 855 of JAZLEX010000258.1, read as the reverse complement.
CATGAAATGGTAGTCAGATTCGGTCTGACAGATGCGCATCCATGTAAGAAAGTAGGTCGCAAGTCATACTTCAGCCCGGAAGGCAAGGTGGCGCTCATGTTCCTCAAGTCGTACACAGGACTGTCGGCCCCCAAACTCATGGAGCGACTAAATGCAAACATCCACTATCAGATATTCTGCGGCATCCGAATAAGTTCAATGAATCCTCTGACCAATTACAAACTCATTGATGACATTGTACTTGAGCTGTCCGATCGTCTGAAAGTACAGAGTCAGCAGGAGGCATTGGCAGAAGCATGGAAGCCAAAAGTAACAACATCTTGATTGATGGCATATCGTTCATCGAGAAGATTTCCTTCAATGCTTTCAACGAAGGCACACGCCTTGTACATAGCGTAAAGCTTGCAGAGAAGCTCTTTGGAGTGAAGATTACCAAAACGGGCGGTGACTGCAGCTACTCAGGCAATGACAACCGAACTTTTTGCAGTAATGAGAACATTGTAACGTCATTCTCACAGAAAGGAAGGAAGCGAGAAATCTCTGCCTATGACAGTATGGTCAAGAAAGAACTTGCCAGGGTGCGTGCTACGGCAATGGAAGGATCCTTTGGAACACAGAAGGAACATTACGGGCTCAAGCGGATTAACGGTCGAATCAAAAGAACGGAAATCCTGATTATCTTCTTCGGCATCCATACAGCAAACGTAGTACAATTGGCAAGGAGAATTGAAAAATCGGAACTCTGCCAGGCAGCATAGCCACAAAACAATCAAAAAAAAATTAGTCATGCAAGGGATAAATATGTCCTGATGACACGAAAATAGATTCAAATAATGACAAAACTCAGTGAAAAGG
>JAZLEX010000257.1:0-5499 GCA_045615485.1 Prevotella sp. | reverse complement strand
GCCATGATTTGGTCGTAGATATAGGCTTTCTTGGCGGCTTCAACCACATCTTCGTGCGTGGCCTTCGGGTTGCCGTAAAGAATGTTTTCCTCGATGGAACCGTCGAAAATGTGATTCTTCTGCAATACCAATCCGATGTTTTCGCGGAGGAAATGCGTGTCGTAATCCTTCAAGTCAACGCCATCGAGACGGATGCTGCCACAATCAGGCTCATAGAACTTATCCAAAAGGTTGACGATGGTACTCTTGCCTGCACCCGACAGACCCACGAAAGCGGTAATCTTGCCCGGACGAATGTCCATATTGATGTTATGCAAGGCTTTGGTGCCATTCGGATAGGTGAAATCGACACCCGAAATGGTGAAGTTACCATGAATCTTTTCGGTTTTGTAATTGCCGCTCGGTTCAACATCGGTATCGGAATGAAGGATGCTGAAGAAGCCTTCGGCATAAATCAAGGCGTCGTTCATATCGTCGAAAATGCGCTGCAACTGGGTGATAGGTGCCACCACATTGCTGAACAGCATGACGTGATACATGATTTTGCCGATGGTCATGCCCGGATAGCCTTTCAGCACGAGATAAGCCGTGAGGATGATGACCAAAACCGTGCCCACCTGCTTCACGAAACTCTTTACGCCGTTGTAGTAGAAACTCACCTTGCGGGTATTCATCTGGTTTTGGGTGACGTTATTCTGAATGTTCAGTTGCTTTTCGGCTTCAATCTGTTCGCGGTTGAACGACTTGATGACATTGATGGATTCGATGATGTTCATGATGCCGTGGCTCTTGGTTTCGAGCATGGAACGCATTTCGCGGCGCCAGCCTTTCAAGCGTTTCGCCTGGCGGAAGGTGATGAAGAAATAAATCGGCACAATGCCCAAAGCCACCAAACCGACATACACGTTAGCGGCAAACATCAGTATCAAGGCAAGCAAAGCACTGGTGAACAGCGGCAGCAAGTCGATGAAGAAATTCTGCACTGTGCGCGAAAGGCTGCTCACGCCTTGATCGATACGGGTTTGGAGTTTGCCGGTGCCGTTTTCCGTTTCGGAGAAGAAAGCCATGCGGAAAGTCAGCACTTTTTCGATGACGCTTTGCGCAAGGTCGCGCGAAACGAAAATCCTCATGCGCTCGCCGAAATAGTTCTGTAAGAAAGTGATGACGGCGGAAAGGATTTCCTTGCCCAACAGCACAATGGCGATGGTGACGACAATCTTGTAGGCGGCAGGGCCCCAAGGCGTGTGCGCGTTGACCATTCCGTCAACCTCATCGACGGTCCAATCCAGAACGATAGCATTGACCTGAGCCATCAATGAGCCGATGAGCGTCAGAATTAAAGTAATGAAAACCAACCATTTGTATGGTTTTACAAACGGCTTGATGTTTTTGAAAAGTTGCCAGATGTTCATAGTATAAAAAGGTGATTATTGTTATTGATCATTACAAATTTTGTTTCGGATTAGCTTGTTATTATCTTCTTTAGCAAGTTGCCAGCAAGTTAAATGATAAAACTTATATTATTATAAATCAATGTTTTAATATTGTATTTAAATATAATGTTCATGTCAGGGCAAGTTACCGGCAAGTTAAATTGCTATACCCAAATAGGAATGTATTTCATGTATCTTGGAGCCGTATTAGGATCCAGCAACTTTATCAACTTTTGATTAATAGCCTCTTTTATCAACCTTGAAGAACTGCTGGAAGAAGTCTCTGGCATTCCAAATCTTTCTCTCAACGACTTATTTGTCAACGCATCGCCCTGTATATACATGAGACAGGCATGCAGATAGCAAGACCAAAGCTTATCTTCCATGGGTATGTTGCCAAATTCCATTTCGGAGAAAAGCGTAACCTTTGTATTCTCTTGGAAAATCTCAATGCGTGGAGCTGGTATGAATTGCGCTTCGCAGGCTAATACCATTCTATCCCATCCGCGGCCAAGTTCCTCACACATCTTCAGTCGGCGCATCAGCGAAGCTAGTTTCTCGTTTCTCGACTTCGGAGGGTTGTCTATGATACGCAACACATCGACCAATGGAGTGCCAGGATTTGTTATTTCGATGCGATTCTCAAATATTTCTACTATCGGTGCTGCGCCTGTAACGTATAAATCTTGGTGAATAAGGCTGTTTGCGATGGCTTCTCTCACCGAAGGAAGAGGAAACTTGCTCTTTGTTGATAATTGAATTGCATTGACATCTTCACTACTTGGCAAAAGAGCATTTACATAGCGCACAATGTTTTCAAAACACACAGCATAACCTTGAATAAACGGTTCTTCTTTCTGAATAAGCAAACGGTTGACACCTTTATACTGAACGACGCGCATTGCTTTACGTCCCAATCTTGCAAATTCATTCAAATCCTTTGCAAATAGTATTGCGCCAAGATTAGTAATGGAATAAAGCCCATTATCCTGTTTCCGGATAATACCATCTTCATTCAAGTAATGCACTACAGCATCTTTTTCAACTGGTTGGGGAATCTTTAGCAGAGAGAAGTAAGCATCCACTTGCAATAACCTGATAATGTCCTCATATCTTTGATCAACCTTTACACAAACGTCCTCAAACTGGGCATGACGAAGCTTATCCCATAACTGAGCACGGAATACAGGGAACTCATGCAGTTTCTTCGTGTAGCTGCCACTACGGATGTAGTCCATCTTTTGGAATGACACAGGCGCATTGAGGGCTTTATGGATACGAATCAGTTCCACATGCTTACCATCAATGTCCGTTTCGAGAAACTCAAAGTCAGCATTTTTTGAAAGCAGATAGCGAAGCCAGTTCTCCAATTCCTGCTCGCCTTTCTTTTCCAATTGAAGCCGAATCTTTGTTCCAACTATCTCGTGAGCACCATCATTCACACCCCAAATCATATAGGCATAGTCGCGATCATTCAAAGTTGCGCTATTTGCAAGAGCACTGATGTCCTCACCTATCATTGTTGGTTCGCAATTATTATGCTTAAACTCTACCCAGCCCACTTCTTTAGGCAGTTTGCAGAGTTCTTTCACCAGTATATCAATATTTCCTATCATACAGATACTTAACTTCTTGAATCTTTGCCATAAATACTGTTCAAAATCAAGTTGCCAAGAACAAGCGAGCTTTTTGAGATAATGAGGGCAATAATCAGCGGACGGTATTTTTCAATATAATTCATCACAGAATTTTTTGCAAAGGTAAACTTTTTCTCTTTTTTTATGGGAAATCATGTGCGAAATACAGTTTTTTGTTATTTTTGCAGTTCGATTGGTTCGCCAATCGCATGTTCTTTTTAATAAGTAAGAAGCGTTATGCTTATCTTGTAAGTCGAGAACCTGAGAAATTTTCAAGAGTATACAAGGGTTGCATAACAGTTCTGCGCTATGCGTGGACTGTTATCTCATATTTGCATTTTCGGGTATTCTCAGGACCTTCAACTAAAGTGTGGCATACAGTTCCACGCTTTTTTATGTCAACTAAAAGCTTTTTCGGAGCTGGAAGGCAGGAGATAAAACAATGAAATTAAATCGTTTACTTATTCTTGCGCTTGTTTCCTTTTCTTTTGCAAGTTGCATCAAGAACTCCCCAGAACCACCGGAAGTTGAGACCGCCCCAATAACGGAAATCACGGCCACAAGTGCAAAATGTGGAGGAATTGTTACAAACGAAGGAGACGGGGCAGTCTTCGCTAAAGGTATCTGTTGGAGCACTTCAAAAAACCCAACATTATCCGACAGATATACAATTGATGGTTCAGGACCAGGAATATTTGTTTCTCAATTGAATTATCTGACAACAGGAACAACTTATCATGTAAGAGCTTACGCCACAAATGACATTGGGACAAGTTACGGTGCAGATGTCGAATTTACACCCCTTCATCAGCAATTAGGAATCGAATTCACTGAAATTACAGAAATCACAGCCATTTCTGCAAAATGCTCTGCAACCGTCACTGGTGACGATGGTTTAGGATTGATTTCCAAAGGTTTCTGCTGGAACACTTCTGGCAACCCGACGATTAACGATGCGCATACCGACGACGGAACCAATCTGGGGGAGTTTTCTTCTGTCATCGCACCACTTGAAAGCAATGCGAAATATTATGTGCGCGCATACGCTCAGAATTCAAATAACATAGCTTACGGAGCAGAAATTGAATTGACCACAAAAGAACTGCCCGAGGGTGCAGTAAAGGGACTTTTCTCCATCAGCGAGACAGAACAAGTGTATTTCTCGAAGGGCAACCTTCAATACCAAGCTTCAACAGACACCTGGCGTTTTGCGGAGAACCAATGGAACTTTGTTGGCGATGAACTCAATGGAAATGTTGCTGAAAATGGAGTAAAATGTGACAATGCACTAATTGGGTCAAATTATGATGGCTGGATTGACCTTTTCGGTTGGGGCACAAGCGGATGGGACAATGGGAATGCTTTTTACCATCCGTACGACCACTATAAAGATTCAATTGACGCAAACCATGGCTACGGATATGGACCGACACAAAACAACAGCTATTTTTTTAATCTTGCCGGTGATAATGCTCTGGCAGATTGGGGTGTACACAATGCCATCGCCAACGGAGGCAATCAATCTGGTTTATGGAGAACACCAACTGCCGATGAGTTTATGTATCTTTTCCAAAAGAGAGAAGGTGCAAGAAGCAAATGCGGTCCAGCCACTGTTTGTGGAGTATATGGTTTCATATTGCTCCCTGATTATTGGGCACTTCCTGATGATTTGGATTTTAAACCTTCTGTTTTCGACTACACTACAAATGCATACGAAACTTCACAATGGGAATTGATGGAAAATGCTGGAGCTGTATTTTTTCCATTAACAGGTTATAGAGATGGTAAAAACATCCTAAGTCTTACTGGAACTAGTAAATATGGCGAGTATTGGTCTTCAAGTTACTCAGAAAGCCACACCGAGAAAGCTTGTCATATTCTTTTTTACGCCAGCTATCTTAACTCATATTTTAATAACCACAGTAAACGATACCTTGGACTTTCTGTCCGACTTGTCCAAGATAGATAAGAGCCAATAAATAGGCATGATAAAAAAGTGCTGGATTGCTATCGATAAAATAGAAGTCCAGCATTTTTTATTAAACCATACTTTACATGTAGAAGAAAAAATAATCATCTAATCATCTGATTAACAACTAATAAATACACATTTTTCAAATTTCATCATAAAATGATGATTGTTTTTTATGATTTTCAAAAATTAGGATTCAATCATTTATCAATCAACATTTTGAGATATGGAAATCACATTCATCTGGCAATTACGGCAATCAAATTCGAGGCGGAATGTTCCTTTTTCGTTCGACAGGATGAGCGGCGTGGTCTTTTTCCCTCTTTCCTTGCAGCACATTCCGTTGGCATAGCGGATGCAATGTTTCGTCGTCATCACCTTGATGCCAGGCTGCTTGGAATACGATTTTTCCAATCCGTCCTCGATTTCGGTCACGCTATGCTGGGGGTAAAATTCG
>JAZLEX010000256.1:0-5452 GCA_045615485.1 Prevotella sp. | reverse complement strand
GATTGTCCTGAAGCTGAATCGACCAGTTGTAAAACGCATCAATACAATAAGTGGAATCCTTAGCATTCCAGTTTTTGATTATCCATCTGATAGGTTTCGGCATTCGTTCGACGAATGACTTTTTAGGCTGTTCTGAATCATTGTTGTTACTCTTGGCACTAACATTCAAAGAGCCAATCATCATCGAGATAAACAATACGTAAAAAATTTTTTTCATTTTTTTGCGGTTGTAGGCTTAAATTGTAAATTATCAAAATTGTAAATAAATCGTAAATCGTAAATTCACTAAATAGTAATTTCTCCTGAGCCGTAGCATCGGTGGTGGTCTTCATCGTATAAGACGCAGAACTGACCTGGTGCTACACCATGTATAGGCTTGTCGGACAGGATGTTGTATGTCCCATCTTCTTCATTGGCAGACAGAAGCTTTCCGCTGGTGAATACAGGAGTGTGCCTGATTTTGAAGCTGATGCGTTCGGGCAGTTCGGCATCAGTGAGCAAGTGCAAGTCTTTTATAGCAAATTCACTCTTGTATGCTGTTTCTGGGTCATAGCCTTTGCTGACGTAGAGAATGTTGTTTGTCATGTCTTTTTTTACAGCAAACCATGGTCCTTCGCCAAAGCCGAGTCCTTTACGTTGTCCGATGGTATGAAACCACAGTCCTTTGTGCTGTCCTATACGGCGGCCAGTTTCAAGTTCAATCACATCGCCAGGATTTTCACCAAGATAGCGGCGAATGTAATCGTTGTAGTTGATTTTTCCCAAAAAGCAGATGCCTTGAGAATCCTTACGTTTTGCATTGACGAGATGCTCCTTTTCGGCAATTTCACGTATTTGGGTTTTCATCATCCCACCAATAGGAAAAATGGCTTTCTTGAGTTGCCAAGGCTCAATCTGGCAAAGAAAATCTGTCTGGTCTTTTACAGGGTCGGGACTTGTGCAGAGCCATTTTCTGCCATTTTCATCTGTTTCAGTCTGTGCATAATGCCCAGTAGCGATAACATCGTATTCATTGCCCTTTTTTGTGTCGAAGGCACCGAATTTTATCAGTCGGTTGCACATCACGTCAGGGTTAGGAGTCAGTCCGCTGCGAACTTTTTCCATTGTGTAGGCTGTAACCTGATTCCAATATTCCTGATGGCAGTCAATAATTTCAAGATTCAGTCCGTAGCGATTGGCAACGGCTGTAGCCATTTCCACGTCCTCTTCTGAGGAACAATCCCATTCCTGTTCTTCTTCGGGACCAATTTTTATGTAGAAGCAATCAGGCTTCAAGCCCTGCCTCACCAGTTCGTGAACCACCACACTGCTGTCAACACCACCTGAGAGCAGTAATGCTATTTTCTTGTCTTGCAAATCATTCACGTTGCAAAAATAACAAAAGAGGTTAGAGGTTAGAGGTTAGAGCTTAGAGAATTTCGTTTTTTTTATTAAAAAAACTTAAAACCCATAACCCACAACCTATAACCCACAACATTTTCCTTATCTTTGTGGCAAAGTTGCGTAATTATGAACGACAGCATTGTTATTATTCCTACTTATAATGAGAAGGAAAACATCGAGAAGATTATCCGTGCAGTATTTGGTCTGCAGAAAGGTTTCGACATCCTTGTGATTGATGATGGCAGTCCTGATGGTACTGCGAGTATTGTCAAGGGACTCATTGAGAATGAGTTTCCTGACAGGCTTTTTATTCTTGAGCGGAGTGGTAAGCTTGGATTAGGTACAGCCTACATAAAAGGCTTCAAGTGGGCTTTGGAAAGAAGCTATGAGTATATCTTTGAGATGGATGCCGACTTCAGTCACAATCCTGATGACCTGCCTCGTCTCTATTCAGCCTGTGCTGAACAGGGTGGGTATGTGTCGATAGGTTCACGTTATATTACAGGTGTGAATGTGGTGAATTGGCCCATGGGAAGAGTGCTGATGAGTTATTTTGCATCAAAGTACGTGAAGTTTATCACAAGTATTCCTGTACACGACACAACAGCGGGATTTGTCTGCTATCGCAGAAAAGTGCTTGAAAGCATCAATCTGGACAAGATAAGATTCAAGGGCTATGCTTTCCAGATTGAAATGAAATACACAGCTTACAGGAAAGGTTTTACCATAAAGGAAGTGCCTGTAGTTTTCGTGAATCGTCGTGAAGGTACTTCAAAGATGAGTGGTGGAATCTTCTCCGAAGCATTTTTTGGAGTAATCCGTTTGAGATTAGGAATTTAAAAGAATTAGGAATTGGGAGCCTACCCTCAACCCCTCCCAAAGGGAAGGGTTTAAAGTCTCTCCCTTTGGGGGAGATTTAGAAGAGGCTCCACATTCCACCTTGTACCTTGTAAATTGTACATAATAATGGTGAAGATTTTGAAAGTTTTATCAGGGTTGCTATTGTTAGCAGTGGTTCTTGTGCTGGCATATACGAAGGGTTATATTGCCAATTCGGCAACGTATTTGAATGCAGGAGCCGATTCTGTTGTAATCGGTAAGAAAGGCGGAATTATAAAAATAGCGATTGAAACTGATGCACGCCGTTGGACGATAAAGCGTAGTCCGGAATGGTTAGATGCAGTACGGGATGGCGACACGCTCATTGTTGAGATTGGACATTCCATCGGCAGGACAAATATAACTGATACCATCAAACTTGAAGCAGCCAATCAAAATCTTTCCTTGCCAGTAAAGCAATATGCCCGTGCCACGATGTTGCGCTTTGCGAAGGACACATTATATTTCAAGCAGTCGGGTGGCAGTCAGACGGTAGGTTTCGAGACTGATGGAGAAAAACTCAAAATCATGCCCGACCAGTTTGCCGATGTTACATTGGCAGATGGAACCATTACATTGAATGTTGCGGCTAACGAAAGTTATGCCGAACGGATGAGTTATATTACCCTACATAGCGACCAGCTTATACGTAGGCTTTACTATCGTCAGCCTGGTACAGGCGTTCGCCAGAAAGTAGTCCGCAAAGTCGATGTTGAGCCTTGTTCGGAGTGTGGAGGATTAGGAAAACTCCTTACGGAAGTAGATATTATGACAGGCGAGCGTACCTACAAAACCTGTACCGTATGCCACGGCACAGGCAGGAAATGAAGTTTTACGGTTATCGTTATCGTTATCGTTACCGTTATCGTTTTCGTTGTAAATTATGACTTCGGTTTGTCGTTTGTTAATTGCTGCATAACTACAGCGCAACTTGCATCACCAGTTATTGACATTACAGTACGTCCCATATCGACGATGCGATCGATTCCAGCAGCTACAGCAACACACTCAAGAGGAATACCTGCTGATGCAAAAACCATAGCCATAAGAGCCAATGAACCACCAGGAATACCAGGCGTGCCTATCGAAGCAATAGTTGCCGAGGTGGCTATAGCAATGTATTGTGTCATAGTCAGGTCAATCCCACAACAAGTCGCCATGAATACGCTTGTGACACCAAGGTAGATTGCTACACCATCCATGTTTATAGTGGCACCAAGTGACAGGACGAAGTTCCCAATGTCTTTCTTTACCCCTAATTTCTCGGTACATTTCATGGTGTAAGGCAATGTGGCAACACTGGAGTCGCTTGAGAATGCAAAGAGCATAGCTGGAACCATTTCTTTGAAGAAAGTCAAAGGTTTCTTTTTGCCCAATGCCCACACACATGGTGCATAGACGATAAAGGCATGAAGCACAAAACAGAAATATGCAATACCGATAAGAACAGCATAAGAACCAAGGACTTCAGGTCCATTCTTGGCTACGACAGGTGTCAGCATACAGAACACACCAATAGGGGCAATTGCCATAATGTAGGATAGAATCTTTGTGACGACTTCATTCATACTGAGACACAACTCACGAACAGGTTTCCCTTTGTCGCCAACGTGGACTATGGCAAAGCCAAAGAACAATGCAATGACAATGACTTGCATCATAGAGGTGGATAAAATCGGTTCTACGATATTCTTTGGGAAGAAATCAAGAATTTGGTCCATGATGGTGAGGCTTGGTGCTTCCACAGCTTCCAGCCCATCAAGATTGATTACAGGGAAATAAGAACTCAGGAATGTTGCTGCAACAAGTCCTAATATTACTGCTCCGATTGTTGTCAGAGTGAAGTAGATTAAAGCTTTGACTCCAAGGCGTCCAACTTTCTTTACATCTTTCATGGACAATACACCTGCCATGATGGATAGGATGACGAGAGGTACGACAATGAATTTGAGTAGATTAAGAAAAATTGTACCGAATGGTTCAATATATTTGTCGGCAAAATCTACGTTATTCTGCATGAAATAGCCAACAATCACAGAGAGAATCAGTGCAAGTAAAATTTGTAAGGTAATAGAGAATTTTTTCATAATTGTTGTAGGTTGTTTGGTGGTTTAGTTGTTTGGGAGTCAGTGTCAGAGTCAGAGTCAGCGTCAGTGTCAGAGTCAGCGTCAGCGTTATCGTCAGCGTTATCGTTTTATCCTGCGTGCTACAAGGATGCTCAGTTCATAAAGCAGATACATAGGCACAGTGACAAGGATGAGCGTCATAACGTCGGGTGGAGTGATGATGGCGCTTACAATAGCGATTATTACCAATGCGTGACGGCGGTATCTGCCCAACATCTCTGGTGTGACAATACCTATTTTTGCAAGGAAAAAGATAATTACAGGCAACTGGAACACTAATCCCATGAGTAGCGTTAATGTGGTGAAGGTTTCGATGTAGGAATCAATTGTGATTGTGCTTTTCACCGCGTCAGCCACCTGATAGGTACCGAGAAAACGTACTGCAATCGGAAACAGCAGGAAATAAGTGATAAGCACTCCTACAAGAAACAGCAGATAGACAGCTGTGACTATTTGGGTGGAATATCGGCGTTCGTTGTCGTATAGGGCAGGGGATATGAACCTGAAAAGTTCGTAGCATATATATGGTGATGCCGCCAACAATGCCAGGTAGGCTGATGCCGTGATGTGCATCATAAACTGGGAAGACAGGTTGGTGGCAATAAGGTTGATTGTGTAATCCTGGAGGTGGAAATCAGCACCAAACAGAGCTGCAAACGATTCTATCCATTTGTAAGTAATAAAATCAGGATGGCTTGGAGCAAGTAAAAGCGAAAAAGTGATATCCTTGAAGCAGAATATCACTATCATGAGAAGCACTATTACACAAATAATGCGAAAAAGCATTTTTCGCAAGACTTCTACATGTCCACCGAAAGAGAGATTATCAGATTCCAATCTGGATTTTATTTGGTTTTGGCTGATTATATTTACGGTTTTGCGGTCCTTGCAACCTTATAACCTCACAACCTTATAACCTAAAATTTCAACTTTCGCATGTGCTCAAGTTTTAGGTTTTGAGGTTATTAGGTTGTTAGGTTTTTGAGGTTTAGTTACCTTTGACTTAATGAGGGTAATCTCAACCTTATAACCTTAAGACCTTAAAACCTTATAACCTATCAAGT